>JAXJWR010000333.1:0-3844 GCA_036307905.1 Acutalibacteraceae bacterium | reverse complement strand
GTATAATCGGTGGCGAGCATGGAAGCGTAAGCCTCGACTGCGTGGGTTACCGCATCGATACCCGAAGCGGAGGTAAGACCCTGAGGAGCGTTCATCATCATATCGGCATCAACGATTGCCATATCGGGCATAAGTTCGTAATCAGCAAGGGGATATTTGATGCCTGTGGTTTCGTCGGTAATAACGGCGAAGGGGGTAACCTCAGAGCCTGTACCTGCAGAGGTGGGGATGGCAACAAAATATGCTTTTTCGCCCATCTTGGGGAAGGTGTATACACGCTTACGGATATCCACAAAGCGCATTGCCATATCCATAAAGTCAACCTCGGGATGCTCGTAGAGAACCCACATAATCTTAGCAGCATCCATTGCAGAACCGCCGCCCACAGCTATAATACAGTCGGGTCCGAACTGGGTCATAAGCGCGGCGCCTTCCTTAGCGGAAGCAAGGGAGGGGTCGGGAGCAACGTTGGAGAAGGTGGTATGCTTAATGCCCATAGCGTCAAGCTTATCGGTGATGGGTTTGGTATATCCGTTTTCATAAAGGAAGGTATCGGTTACGATGAATACCTTTTTCTTATTCATTACGCTGCCAAGCTCGTCAAGAGCAACAGGCAGACTTCCCTTTTTGAAGTAAATCTTTTCGGGGGCGCGGAACCAAAGCATATTCTCTCTCCTTTCGGCAACGGTTTTAATGTTTATAAGGTGCTTAACTCCTACGTTTTCACTTACCGAGTTTCCTCCCCAGGAGCCACAGCCCAGGGTGAGAGAAGGAGCAAGGTTAAAGTTGTAAAGATCGCCGATACCACCCTGAGAAGAGGGGGTGTTTACCACAATTCGGCAGGTCTTCATACGGGCGGCAAACTCGTCGAGCTTTGCACGGTCGGTAACTGCATCGAGATAGATTGAAGAGGTATGTCCGTATCCGCCGTCGGCAACGAGCTGTTCTGCTTTTGCGAGGGCATCGGCAAAATCCTCGGACTTGTACATAGCAAGTACGGGAGAAAGTTTTTCGTGGGCAAACTCTTCGGAAATATCGACACTCTCAACCTCGCCGATAAGAACCTTGGTTTCTTCGGGAATGGTTACGCCTGCAAGGGCGGCGATTGTAACAGGCTTCTGGCCAACGATTTTAGCATTGAGTGCGCCGTTTATGATAATGGTCTTTCTAACCTTATCCAGCTCCTCGCCCTTGAGGAAATAGCAGCCGCGGGCGGCAAACTCGGCTTTCACCTGTTTGTAGATGTTTTTGTTTACGATAACCGACTGCTCGGAAGCGCAGATCATACCGTTATCGAAGGTTTTGGAGTGAATTATCGAGCTTACTGCAAGAAGTATATCGGCAGACTCTTCGATAATTACGGGGGTATTTCCTGCACCTACACCAAGAGCCGGAGTTCCCGAGGAGTAGGCGGCCTTTACCATTCCGGGGCCTCCGGTGGCAAGGATTATATCTGCTTCTTTCATAAGAAGGTTTGTAAGCTCGAGAGAGGGCATATCAATCCAACTGATGATTCCCTCGGGAGCTCCGGCGGCAACAGCGGCTTCAAGCACTATTTTAGCGGCATCAATGGTGCAGCCCTTTGCTCTGGGCTGTGGGCTGATGATGATTCCGTTACGGGTTTTAAGTGCGAGAAGGGTTTTGAAGATTGCGGTGGAGGTGGGGTTGGTTGTAGGAATTACGGCGGCAATTACTCCGATAGGCTCGGCGATTTTAACCGTTCCGTAGGCTTTATCTTCCTCGATAACACCGCAGGTTTTGGTATTCTTATATGCGTTATAGATATATTCGGATGCGTAGTGGTTTTTGATTACCTTGTCCTCTACCACGCCCATACCCGTCTCCTTAACGGCGGCCTTGGCAAGGGGGATGCGCATTTTGTTTGCGGCAGATGCAGCGGCAAAGAAAATCTTATCAACCTGCTCCTGGGTAAAGGTTGCAAATTCTCTTTGAGCTTCGCGCACGCTCTGAAGTGCGGCCTCAAAGGTTTCAACATTTTCTACTGTCTTATGTGTTCTGTCAGACATAATACTTTCTCCTTCGATACAAAATCTGATATTTTTCGCTTATTACTCTTTTCTCTGACAATAACATTATACAAGATTGTTAAAATTTTATCAATCATCATTTTTGAACAATTTAGCCATTTTTAAGGTTTTGTTTTGTGCAGTATAAACAAAACCTCCCTGCTTTAAAAACAGGGAGGAAAATTTTTAGCAATTTACTGCTTTAGTTTACGTTTTGCCGCAACTCGGCAAGCGCGGGAATAGGCCTCGGCCAGGTACTGCTTTGAGGACATAGCGGCATACTTATCGTTTTCAAATCGGGAAGGTTTCGATTTTACGGTAAGTTCAAAGGTCATTATATCGGTAAAGCCGCATCTGTCGAGCCTTGCGGCAATATCGTCCCAGTCGGCAATTCCGTCGAAGGGAAGAAGATGCAGGTCGTCGGTCCAGAATATTTCTCCGTCGGCCCTACTTATACCCAGATTGTCGTTTATATGGGTGGCGATAAGGCGGTGACCGTAGGACGAGAGCATATCGCGGTGGCGGTTATAGCACATTTCGTGACCTGTATCCCAGCAAAAGCCTACCGTTTCATTATCTTTAAAGGCCTCCATAAGGGTATCAAGATATTCTTCACCCTCGGTGTTTTCGAAGGCGATTTTTACTCCCCTATCCTCGGCAGCCTTAACAACCTTGGCGAAGCGCTCGACCCCGAGAGGGGTTGGGTTATGCTCGGTAAAACCGATAAAAGCATGGACTACCATTATGGGGGCGCCCAGCTTTTTGCAATCGTCAAGGCAGGCTATAAGCTCATTTACAGCGGCTTCGGCATTTTCCTCATCTTCGCACCACATATCGGCCGACCTGCCGAAGGGTGCGTGAACAGACTGAAATATAAGCCCTTCTTCCTTTATTACCTTTACCACACTGTCAAGGCAGCCGGGGGCCGACCATTCGGCAAAGACCCCTTCAAAGCCTGCAGCTTTAATTAGTTTCACCTGTTCTTCGGGAGTTTCGGGCAGACTTGCCATAATTCCGAGACAAAGTTTTTGCTTATACATTTATAACCACCTCGTTTGCTGAAATTATACTATTCATCCCCTGTTTTTTCAAGTTTTATTATGGACTTTTCGCGATGATTATGCTATACTTTGTTTATGAAAATCACAGTTTTTAAATACGGACAAAGTTTTTTTGCTGAACATAATTTTTTTGCCGACAGAAAGGGCAGCGAAAAAGGACTTCCCATATCCTTTCTTTTTTACCTTATAGAAACGGGTAACCGCCGTATTCTTATAGATACGGGTTGCAACGGAATGGAGGGTTGGGATATAAGTCATTTTTGCTCCCCTGCCCTGCTTCTGCGGAAATACGGTCTTTCTCCCCTGGACATTACCGACGTTATTATCACCCATCCCCACTACGACCACGTTGCCTGTGCAGGATATTTTAAAAACGCCGCATTTCTTATGCACATCAACACCTATGCTGAAGTTCAAAACTTCCTTCCCGTTGGTGTGAACGTGTGCCGTTTTGAGGAAGATCTTTTCACAGATGAAAATATACAGCTTATACATATCGGAGGCCACTGCAAGGGTTCCTCGGTAGTGCTTGTTACCCGTGGAGAGGAAAAACTGCTCTTTTGCGGTGATGAGGTTTACAGCGAAGAATGTTTTATAAGAAACGTAGGGTCGGGCCACCCCGAAAACCCCGATAAAAACAAGGTATTTATTGAAAAATACCGCGGAGACGAGTATAAAAAGATCGTCTTCCACACACCCGAAATTCTGCCGGATCAAAACGGCTTTATAGAAATATAAATTAAGGAGAATTTATAT
>JAXJWR010000332.1:0-2825 GCA_036307905.1 Acutalibacteraceae bacterium | reverse complement strand
CGCTATGGGCGAAGCGGGATATAACTATTTACAAGAACATTACACTGCAGAAAAAGCCTGCGATATATTACTTTCAAACATTTAGTCTTAAAATAACTTAAGGAGGACAACGGCATGAAGGTGCTTCAAATCAATACCGTTTGCGGAATACTCAGCACAGGCCGTATATGCACCGACCTTGCCGAGGTTTTGGAGTCTCAGGGGCACGAATGTAAGATTGCATACGGCCGAATGACCGTGCCCGAAAAGTATCAAAAATATGCTATAAAATTGGGAAATTCCTTTACAAATAAGATAGATGCCGGATTTTCTCGCATTTTTGATAACAGCGGGCTTAATTCCAAACTGCCAACTCTTTTTCTTATAAAAAAGATAAAGGCCTTTGCCCCCGATGTTATTCATCTCCATAATCTTCACGGAAGTTATATAAACATAAAAATTTTGTTCAAGTTTTTAAAGAAATACAATAAACCTGTCGTTTGGACACTGCACGACTGCTGGACCTATACCGGACATTGCGCCCATTTCACCCTTATTGGCTGTGAGAAATGGAAAACACAGTGCTATAACTGTCCTCGTACAAGGTCATATCCCAAAAGCTTGTTTCTTGATCGTTCAAGGCGTAATCATAACCTGAAAAGAAAACTTTTCACCTCGTTGGATAATATGATATTTATTACGCCGTCGCAGTGGTTGGCAGACGTTTCTAAAATGTCCTTCCTCGGCAAGTATGAAATTATGCCTATACCCAACGGGGTCGATTTGGATATATTTAAACCCACGGAAGGCGACTTTAGAAAGAGGTACGGACTTGAGGATAAGAAAATAATTCTCGGTGTGGCATCTGCCTGGAGCGAAAGCAAAGGTATAAACGAGTTTGCCGAGCTGGGCCGGACCTTGGGCGAAGAATACAAGGTGGTAATGGTTGGCGTAAACGATGCAATGGCCGAAAAGCTACCTTCCGAAATTCTTACCATTCCCCGCACCCACAGCGTAGAAGAACTTGCCGAAATATATACCGCGGCTGACGTTTTCCTAAACCCAAGCCGCCAAGAAACTATGGGTCTTACTACCGTAGAAGCTATGGCTTGCGGTACCCCTGTTGTAACCTCTAACTGTACCGCCGTACCAGAGGTTGTAGATGAAAATTCGGGTATTGTTTGCGAGAATTTAGAAATCGATACCATTAAATCGGCGATTCTCACAGTGCTAAGTCGTGATTACCCAAATACCCGTGCCCGTGCAGAAGAATATGAGAAGGTTCAGCAATATCATAAATATCTTAAAGTATATGAAAGAATATTTAATAAAACGGAGAAAGAATGAAGGTCCTATTTTTAACCAACGTTCCGTCACCTTATAGGGTTGATTTTTTCAACGAGTTGGGTAAAAGCTGTGAGCTTACCGTATTGTTTGAAAAAAGCACCTCGGACGAGCGTGATGCTTCCTGGAAAAACTATAATTTCCAGAATTTCAAGGGAATATTCCTTAAAGGGAAAGCCTATAAAACAGACGGAGCATTTTGCCTTGAGGTTATAAAATATTTAAAACGAGGGGCATATGATCATATTGTTTGTAGTAACTTTAGCTCGCCTACGGGTATGTTGGCGATTGAATTTATGCGTCTTAAAGGTATAAGATATTTTCTTGAAAGTGATGGTGGCTTTCCAAAGGATGGAAAAGGAATTAAAGAAGCCGTCAAGCGCCACTTTATAAAAGGAGCAAAAGGATATTTCAGTACCGGCGCTACCCACGACGGTTATTATCTTGCCTACGGCGCGAAAAAAGAACGAATTCTCCGCTATCCTTTTACCTCACTTAAAGCCGAGGATGTGTTGCTGAAAACCCCATCCGAAGACGAAAAACTTACCCTAAGAAAAGAACTTGGTATGACCGAAAAAAATATAGTTATTTCGGTCGGCCGATTTATTGAATGCAAAGCATTCGATATTCTTATAAAGTCTGCAAAAAGTTTCCCTGAAAACACCGGAGTATATATTATAGGAGGTGTTCCTCCAAAAGAGTACACAGATCTGGCAAAAGGTATGAACAATATACATTTTGTAGATTTCAAACAAAAAGAAGAACTCAAAAAATATTATAAAGCCGCAGATATATTCACATTACTCACCCGAGGAGACGTGTGGGGTCTTGTAATAAACGAGGCAATGTCTATGGGGCTACCCGTAGTTACCACTGACAAATGTATCGCGGGGCTTGAGCTTATTAAAGACGACTTTAACGGATATATAATTCCTGTAGACAATACAAAAGCCGTTGCAGAAAAAATAACACACATAATAAACAGCGGTTCTTCTGAAGCATTGGGCAAAAATGCTCTTGACACCATTTTAGAATATACATTTGCCGGAATGGCAAAGGCCCATTTAGATATTTTCAGGCGAGGTTAAAGCATAATGAATCTTCTTTTCCTGACACTTCAATATGATTTTGAAAAAGAAAAAGAATATATAAAAAAAAGCAAGGTCGCAATGCAGGGTGCCGCAAATACTTTTCAGCACAACCTGCTTGCCGGCTTTGAAGGACAATTTTGCAACGTTACTATAATGAACACCCTGCCAATGGCAACCTTCCCTAAATACAATCAGATTATTATGAAAACCTCTAAGGGAAAGTTACAAGGCTTTGATAACGTTGAAATAGGATACATAAATTTACCTTTATTAAAACAACGCACCAGATATAATGGCTATAAAAAACAAATAAACAAATGGATTCGCGAAACAGAAGGCGAAAAGCGCATTATCGCATATTCACTTTACTTGCCTTTTGAAAAAATATTTAAGTATATAAAGAAAAAGCAT
>JAXJWR010000331.1:0-1178 GCA_036307905.1 Acutalibacteraceae bacterium | reverse complement strand
TTAGCATCCAAGTTGGAAAGAGGTTCGTCAAGAAGGAATACCTTAGGCTCACGAACGATTGCACGACCGAGAGCAACACGCTGACGCTGACCACCGGAAAGAGCCTTGGGCTTTCTTTCGAGGAGGTGGGAGATGTCGAGGATGCGAGCAGCCTCTTCTACGCGGCGCTTAATTTCATCCTTAGGAGTTTTACGAAGCTTAAGACCGAATGCCATATTGTCGAATACGGTCATATGAGGATAAAGTGCATAGTTCTGGAAAACCATTGCTATATCGCGATCCTTAGGAGCAACATCGTTAACAACGCGATCGCCTATAAGGATTTCGCCTTCAGAGATCTCTTCAAGGCCTGCAACCATTCGAAGGGTGGTTGACTTTCCGCAGCCGGAAGGACCTACGAGAATGATAAATTCTTTGTCTTTGATTTCGAGATTGAAATCAGATACTGCTATAACCCCGCCGGGGTATTTCTTGTAAACACTGCGCAGTGATAAACTTGCCATATATTTTGCCTCCTAAAAATTGTACCAGAGCATACCTCTGTCACTACACTAGTATTATACCAAAAGAGTTTTAAAATTACTATATTTTTAATTTACAAATATCTATCCACAGGCTTGGTGAAATTGCACAACAAATTGTGTTTTTGCGCGAATTATGCCCATATTTTCTGTATTTCTTGCTCAAAAAGCTCTCGAGCGTCACCTGGACAAAGTTCCTGTGGGAGAGTAAGTTTTCCTATGCTTACGCGGTGGAGTTTGTTCACTCCCAGACCTATAACGCCGAACATTCTTTTTATTTGGTGATACTTCCCTTCCCGCACCGTGACATAGGCAGAGGTAGGGGTATCGATACGAAGCTGAGCCGGCATGCACTCCTCTCCGTCGGCCAAAGTTATTCCGCGGGCAAAGGCTTCGATATGCTCGGGGCGAAGTTCCCCGTCGAGCCAGACGTGATAGCATTTGTCGGTATGGGTTTTTGGCGACATCACCCTATGACCGAAATCGCCGTCGTCGGTAATTATAAGAAGTCCTGTGGTGTTTTTATCAAGACGTCCCACGGGAAAGAGACCGTCTCTTTTAAGTTTTTCGGGAAGAATATCAACCACAGTTTTTACCCTTTTGTCGTTAGCGGCCGAGAGTATTCCCTCGGGCTTGTTCATAACTATATAGATATAC
>JAXJWR010000330.1:0-1268 GCA_036307905.1 Acutalibacteraceae bacterium | reverse complement strand
GCTACCGCTTCTGCAAAGCCCCGTGACGGAATCGACTTCCTTCCCCTTTCTGTTGACTTTGAAGAGAAGCTTTATTCCGTAGGCCGCATCCCCGGCTCTTTCACCCGCAGAGAAGGAAAGCCCTCCGACAAGGCTATCCTTGCATCCCGTGTTATCGACAGACCCGTTCGTCCTCTCTTCCCCAAGGATATGAGAAACGACGTATCTCTTGTCTGCACCGTTATGTCGGTAGACCCCGACTGCTCTCCCGAAATCACCGCTATGATTGGCGCATCCATCGCCCTTTCTATTTCGGATATTCCTTGGGAAGGCCCCATTTCGGGTATTTCGGTAGGTCTTGTTGACGGTAAAATCGTTTTAAACCCCACTGCAGAGCAGCAGGCAAAGAACGACCTTCAGCTCACCGTTTCCTCCACCTCCGACCTCGTTGCAATGATCGAGGCAGGTGCTAACCAGGTTCCCGACGACGTTATGTTCGACGCCATTATGACCGGTCACAGAGAAAACCAGAAAATCGTTGAGTTCATAAACTCCATCGTAGCTGAAATCGGTAAAGAAAAGTTCACCTTCGAGTCCTCTAACCCCGACACCGAAATGTTCGAGGCTATTAAGGAATTCGCCATCGACGACGTTAAGTTCGCCCTCGATACCGACGATAAGACCGTTCGTGATGAGAGAATGCTCCCCATCTACGACAAGGTTCACGCAAAGTTCGACGAGATTTATCCCGAGCAGGAGATGAAGATCGACGACTGTATGTACAAACTCCAGAAGTTTGTAGTTCGCCGCTGGCTTCTCGACGAGGGCAAGCGTGTTGACGGACGCGGCATCGACGATATCCGTCCCCTTCACAGCGAGGTAGGCCTCCTTCCCCGTGTTCACGGTTCGGGCCTTTTCTCCCGTGGTCAGACTCAGGTTCTTACCATCGCAACCCTCGGCTCCATCCGTGACAGCCAGCTTCTCGACGGTATCGACTCTGAGACCGAGAAGAGATATATCCACCACTACAATATGCCCTCCTACTCGGTAGGCGAGACCAAGCCCAGCCGCGGCCCCGGCCGTCGTGAGGTAGGTCACGGTGCCCTTGCAGAGCGCGCTCTTGTTCCCGTAATCCCCTCCGCTGAGGAGTTCCCCTACACCATCCGTCTCGTTTCCGAAGTTCTTTCCTCCAATGGTTCCACCTCTCAGGGCTCTATCTGTGGTTCTACCCTTGCTCTTATGGATGCAGGTGTTCCGATAAAGGCTCCCGTTGCAGGTATCTCCTGCGG
>JAXJWR010000329.1:0-5834 GCA_036307905.1 Acutalibacteraceae bacterium | reverse complement strand
GGTGCCAACAGCAAGACATCCGTCGAAGGTGTATTCGTTGGTCCAGTTATCGCCTACCATACCTCCGCGGTGGCTGTAAACAGCCTTACCGAGGGAGAGGCAGTTCTTCAGGGTAATTCCTGCAGCTTCGGTATCACCGCCGCCCAGGATAGTACCTGCGTCGAAGCCCTTAACGGTTACGCCTGCGCCGATGAGGATTTCCTCAACAGTACCGGCAACCTGAGTGCAGTTTCCGATGAGGGCGCCCAGCGAGTAGTTGGTGTAGTACTCGAGGTAGGACTTATCTATAGCAAGCGAGCTGATGTTGAAGTGCCATGCCTTGGGGAAGAGACCTGCACCGACAGTGCCGGTGGGTGTCGCGATTGCGGCATCCTTATAGTAGAGGCCGTAAACAGTTTTTCCGTTACCGTCAACAATACCGTTGAATATAGCGGAGTCATTGGTGGTGAACCACTTATTGGGGGTGTAACCCGAAACGGGAGTTCCTGTTGCCCAGTCGATCTTCTCAACGTCGTTGATATAGATGTCCTGAACGAAGATGAAGTGGGTGTTTTCGCTGTAAGTATTGCCAAGAATGTAGGCAAGGTTTGCAGCCGAAGCGATTCTGTAAGGATCAGCCTTGGTACCGTTACCCTTGGGAGGTGTGCGTGTCTGGCCGTCCCAAACTACGGGCTGATCAGGCTCGGGATTGGTGTCGGGAAGCTCAACATCCTCTTCTACGCTGTAGAACTGGATGAGAGTGGGATAGCCCTTGGTTGCCTTCCACTTGGAGTCGAAGTCGAGTCCGGTGAGGAAGTTGCCCGAAAGAGCGCCTGTCAGTTTCTTGGGAGCAACGACGGTTACGCTGCCTGTATCGTCATCCTGAATTCTTGCTCCGCCGTAGGGAGAATAAACGTCGGTCAAGGTGAAGTGACCATCGTTAGTCATAAAGGGAGCGAAGGAAGAAACAGAATCTTTGATGGTGATGTTTGCGTTCCAGCCGGTTCCTACAAAGGCACCTGCCTTAGAGCCTGCGCCCTCAACGGTAATGGGATTGCCGCCGTTTACTGCAGGATTGGTGGTGGTGTAGGTAAAGCCGGAGGTGTTGATGGTTGCAAAGCATCCAACGTTTTCGATGGTTGCAGAGCTTGCGGCAAAGCCAACGATGCCTGCAACACCGACAGATTCAAATCTGGTGGTAGTGATGGTGCCGTTGCTAACAGTACCCTGATAGGGTGAGGTAACCTTTTTCTCGTCGGCATTATAGTTTGCTGTGGTGAAGTACTTGTTACCTGCGTTGTAGCCATTGATGGTTACGGTGTGGTCGATAATAACATCCGAAACCTTCATGTTGTAGGCCATACCGGACATTGCAGCGGTCCAACGTCCGCCGGAAACGAAAGCGTCCTTAATGCGGAGGTTCTTAACGGTTGCGTTATCAGATACGGGGAAGAGACCGGTTGCAGTAAGGGTACTTCCGGGAGTGTAGTACATACCGTATACGGTGTGTCCTGCACCATCCACGGTACCGGTGAATTTCTTGTTATTGTAATTTTTGCCGTCGGGAGTAGCGCTTCCGAACCACTCGTTAGGAACGTAGCCTGTTACAAGAACCTTACCGGAGGTAAAGTTAATCTTGTCGGTGGCGTTGAGGAAGATGTTGTTGGTGAGCTTGTAGAAAGCGTTTGCCTCGCCACCGTTTGCAACGATGTATGCAAGGTTTTCACCGTTGGAGATTCTGTAAGGATCAGCCTCGGTACCTTCACCGTTAGGTCTGGTGAGGGTTACACCGTCCCAGATGGGAAGCTGTTCGTTAGGTGTTCCTGCAGGAGTTTCGGGAGTATCGGGAACAACGTCGGGAGTTGCGGGGGTGTTGTGTCCGAAGTTGCGAAGAACAGGATAGCTGTCATCCTTGGTGATGTAAACGTTTTCCCAATCAAGCTTGGTCATTATATCCTGACCCTTGGTATCCTTAATCTTATCAGCGGTGATAAGCTCTACACCGGTAGAAGCATATGCGGTAGCATAGCTGTTTTCGGTGCCTTCGGAGGGAAGTACCCGTCCGTTTTTACCGATAATACCGTTTCCGGAGGTGGTGTAGCAGTTCTTGAATATCCAGGTGGAGGTTCCGCCTTCATAGGTCCAGGTATCGGAAACGAAGCCGCCCGAATAGTGAGAGCCCTGAACGAGAGCGTTTACATAGCAGTTGGTGGTGGTGATGGTTCCGTTGTTGAGCCAGCCGCCGCCATAGAAACCGGATGCGTCGTAGCCCTTAACGGTTACGGTGTCGGAAACGTAGCACTTGTCGGCGGTAGTGCCGGAAGCACCGTTTGCCTGACCGAACATTGCGCCGAGACCGTAGTTGGATTCGTAGCGGATGTAGGAGCTTTCGAGGCCCAGTGCGGTAAGGGTTACCTTGCCGTAGAGGGGGAAGAGACCTGCGCCGCTTACACGTCCGCCGTGAGCGGAGGTGTCGTTTACATAGATACCGTAAACAACCTTGTTGTTACCGATAATGGTACCCTGAATCTTGCTATTGGGGTTGGTGATCCAGGTTCTGGGGGTGTATCCGTCCTTGATAACCTCGCCGGTTTTCCAGTTGATAGCTGTAATGTCGTTTACAAGGATGTGGTTGGTAAACTTATAGAAAGCATCTGCTCCGTTGCTTCCGTTCTTAACCATCCAAGCAAGGTTCTCTGCATTGGAGATTCTGTAAGGATCGGCCTGGGTACCTGCGCCGTTAGGCTTGGTCATGGTAGTGCCGTCCCAGATGGGAAGCTGGTCGATGGCGGTATCTGCAGGAGTTTCGGGAGTATCCTGAGAGGGAGGAGGTGTGGGAGTGCCGCCGTCGGGGGTAGCAGGAGTGTTGTGTCTGCCGAAGATGCGAAGGTCGGGATAGTTATCGTCAACGGTGATAAAGATGTTATCCCAATCGAGGGTGGGCATCTTTTCCTGTGCAACGGTATCCTTAAGATCTGCATCGGCAAGGGTGGTTACAAACTGGGCGTTCTGGCCGTCAACGGTGGAATAGTTCATTCCGGAGGCCGCATTGGGAGTTCCGTTACCCATCAGCTTGTTGCCAATTACGATATTGCCTGTGAGGGTGTAATCAGCAGACCAGCAGTCACCTATCATACCGTATCTGTTAGAAGCGGTGATGTTAGGAAGTACAATACAGTTGGAGATGGTGAGACCTGTGTTGTCGATGTCGCCGCCGCCAACGATGGAGCCAACGTCATAGCCCTTGAGGTATACCTCTGCGCCAACGTAGCACTGGTCGATAACGCCGTTAAGGCCGTTGTGCTGACCGTTACCGATAAGAGCGCCGAAGCAGTAGTTGGTGTTAAACTCGTAATATGCCTTATCGAGGCCAAGTCCGGTGATGGAAACCTTTCCTGCCTTGGGGATAAGACCTGCGCCGGTAGTTCTGCCGCCATGTGCAGCAGTATCCTTATAATACATACCGTAAACGGTTTTTCCGTTACCGTTTATAGTACCTTCGAACTTCTGTACAGAGTCGCCGATAAACCAGGCGTTGGGGGTGTAGCCCGCAGCGGGAGTACCGGTTGCCCAGTCCATCTTCTCAACATCGTTAAGATAGATGTCCTGAGTGATGATATAGTGCTTATCTGCAGAGGAGCCGTTTTTGATAACGTAAGCCAGCTCTGCACCGTTTGTAATCTTATAGGGGTCTGCGCCGGTACCCGAGCCCTCAAGTTTGGTAGCTATGCTTCCGTCCCAGATGGTGTCATCGCCGGGCTCATCGGGAACGGGAGTGTCGGTTTCGGGGTTGAAGTACTGAGCGAGTGTGGGATAACCCTTAGTAGCCTTCCATACGGTCCAGTCAAGGTCGGGAAGGTAGGTTTCGGATGCGGCACCCCTAAGCTGTGTATCGGTAACAACCGTTACAGCAACGTTTGCGGGGGTGTTGGTAGCGGTTGTATAAACCTTTGTAAAGTTTATAGCGCCGTTTCCGTTGCCGCCGTCGTAGGGCTTCGCATAGCTGACAGCGCCTGTAACGGTAATGATGGTGTTCCAGGAAGCACCGATAAGGCCGCCGTCGTGTTTGTTCTTGGTTACGGGTACGGCTGCGCCGCCTGCAACGTTGGCATTCTGATAGGTATAGGTAAAGCCGTCGAATTTAACGGTTGCATAGGATGCAATGTTGGTTGCGGTAAACGCACCGTTTGCATAACCGATTACAGCACCAACGCCTTCAGATTGAAACTGAACGTTGGTAGCAGCATCACCACTGAAGGGCCAACCAATAGCTCCGCCGGTGTAGTAATGTCCGCCGGCATCGTAACCCCATACGGTTACAGAGGAATCGATAATAACCTGATCAACGGTTACACCTGTTCCGTAACCGATAAGAGCAGAGGTCCAACGGCCGCCGGAAACGAATGCGTCCTTAATGCGGAGGTTTTTAACGGTATTATCAGCAGCTGCGGGCAACAGACCGGTTGCGGTGTAGAAGTTGCCGGGCTTATAGTACATACCATAGATGGTTTTTCCGTTACCGTCGATGGTGCCCTTGAAAACCTTACCGTCGTAGGAAGTTCCCTCGGCAGTGGTGCTGTATAACCACTCGTTGGCAGCATAAGCGGCATCGGTAACGGTGCCGTTTGTCCAATCGATTGCGGCAGTATCGTTAAGGTAGATGTCCTGAGTAAGTTTGTAGTATTTTCCTTCTACCGGGTTCTTTACGGCATAGGCAAGATCGGCACCGTTCTTTATAAGGAAGGGATCTGCTTCGGTACCTGAACCTGCAAGAGAAGCGGAAACACTACCGTCCCAAATCTGGGCAGTGTCGGGTGTTGCTTCTGCAGAATTTCTGCCGAAAATGCGGAGGTCGGGATAGTCGTTATCAACGGTGATAAATACCGTATCGAAATCCAGGCCTGCCATAGCAGTTTTTGCATAGGTATCCTTCATATCGCCTGCGGGCAGAACGGTCTGAAGCAGGTTAGAAGAAGTGGTGTCGGTATAGATGTTGGTAAACGCCTGTGCTCCCTGTTTTTTAACTACAATAGCAGAACCTACGGAATAACAGTTCTGAATGGTGTATTCTTTAGTCCAGAAATCGGCAAGGATACCTGCACCATAATGAGATGCATCAATCTTTGCGCGGGAGTAACAGTTTTTAACTGTGATGTGCTGTGTGCCCGAGGGGTCGCCGCCGCCGATAATACCTGCAACGTCGTAACCCTTCATGGTTACGGTAGAGCCAACATAGCACTGGTCGATTACGGTTCCGCTGGATTCGCTGGTTCCTTTACCAACGATTCCACCGAAGGAGTAGTTGTTATTGAAATTCATATAAGAATTTTCAACACCAAGACCGCTAACCTGAAGCTTTCCGTATACGGGGAAAAGGCCAGCAGCACTAGTTCCGTTTTCGTCCTTGGTTTTGTCGCTGTTTATATAGAGACCATAGATAACGTGTCCGTTACCCTTAACGATACCGCGAACCTTCTGGGGAGCGGTAGAGCTGCCCTCGAAGAACCAGGAATTTATGGTATAACCATCCGAGGCAAGACCGGTTTCCCAGTTTACCTTCTCAATATCGTTAAGATAGATATCTGCGGTGATTTCGAAAACGTCGGTGTCGGCATAGCTTTCGCCCTTGGTAACAAGGTGAGCAAGCTCTGCACCGTTACGGATGAGGTAGGGGCTGGTTTCGGTACCCGAACCTACGAGGGCATCTGCAATGCTTCCGTCCCAAGTGTTATTTGCTTCCAGAGCGGCATCAACGAAAACCTTGAGTACAGGATAGCCTGCGGTAGCAACCCACATATTATCCCAGTCGAGACCGGACATCTTGGTTTTGGCAAGGTCGCCCTTCATCTCGTCGG
>JAXJWR010000328.1:0-2201 GCA_036307905.1 Acutalibacteraceae bacterium | reverse complement strand
TGCCTTGGTTTTGGGGGTAATTGCTGCCTTTAATTCTTCTGGGGTTATTCTGAATTCGTTTTCGGCCTTAGTTTCGATAATTACCGGTACTCCGCCTGCAAGTGTAGTAATAGGCTCATAACATACATAGGAAGGCTGGGGTATAATCACCTCATCGCCGGGGGCAACGATAGCACGTATGGCACCGTCGATAGCCTCGCTTCCGCCAACGGTTACCAGTATTTCGGAAACAGGATCATATGAAACTCCATATTTGCGTGATATAAATTTCGAAATTTCTTCACGCATAGTAAGCAAACCGTGATTAGAGGTATATCGTGTCTTGCCCTGTTCAAGTGAGCGTATACCCTCGCTGCGGATATGCCACGGGGTGGGAAAATCAGGCTCACCAACGCCGAGAGAGATTACATCTTCCATCTGCTCGGCAATATCGAAGAATTTTCGTATTCCGGAGGGCTTGATGTTTTTAACACTCGGGTTAAGAATTTTATTATAATCTATCACAGCAGGAAGTTCCCCCTGTCGTCATTTCCGTCGGTAAGGATAACGTCAAGTTCCTTATATCTGCGGAGTATAAAATGTGTTGCCGTAGACACGACTGCATCGATGGTGGAAAGCTCCTTAGCAACAAACATAGCTACCTGCTGGAAGGTCTTGGAGCGAACCATTACGCAAAGGTCGTATCCGCCCGACATAAGGTAAACAGACTCGACCTCGTCGTATCGCATAACACGCTTAGCAATCTCTTCAAATCCATAATCGGCCTGAGGAGACACCTTAAGCTCGATAAGAGCTGAAACGGCTGCAGTATCAAGCTTTTCCCAGTCGATAACAGTTTTATAACCGCGGATAAGTCCTGCCTTTTCCATTTCGGCAATTTCTTTTTTAACGGTTTCTTCGTCACTACCAAGCATGGTAGCAAGGTCATTAATACTCATACGGGCATTTTTACCCAACAATTTTAATAACTTTATATTCATAATTATCCCTCCGTTTTATTCATAATATCATTTTTAGTGTAATTATACAAGATTTTATTTACATTTCAAGTACTTTATGCTAAAATAAATGCACTAATTTTAATGTAGAGGTGTTATTATGCGCGCTGTAATTACCGTAGTAGGTAAAGATTCGGTTGGTATTCTTGCCAAGGTTTCAGCCAAATGTGCTGAATCTAACGTAAATATAAATGAGGTTACACAGTCAGTTCTGGAAGATATGTTCTGTATGATAATGCTTTCCGATATTTCGAACATGAACAAACCCTTCGGAGATTTTGCCGACGAAATGGAAAAGCTTGGAAAAGAAATGGGTATGTCGGTACACGTAATGCACGAAACTATTTTTAACTCGATGCACAGAATCTAAGGTGAAAAAATGATAAATACACACGAAATACTTGAAACCATTACTATGATACAGGATGAAAATCTTGATATCAGAACGGTTACCATGGGAATTTCCCTTCTCGACTGTATGGATGCCGATATTGACAAGGCCTGCCAAAAGGTTTATGACAAAATCGTTTCCACAGCACGCAACCTTGTACCTGTATGCGAAGAAATTGAAAAAGAGCTTGGTATCCCGATAATAAATAAACGAATTTCCGTAACTCCTATCGGAATCATTGCTTCTGCCTGCAAGGACCAAAGTCCCGTCAAATTTGCACTTACGCTTGAAAAGGCCGCCTGCGAGGTTGGAGTAAACTTTATCGGCGGATATTCTGCTCTTGTACAAAAAGGCTTTGCAGGTGCAGATTTGGCCCTTATTGATAGTATTCCCGAAGCTCTTGCTTCTACAGACCACGTGTGCGCTTCGGTCAATATTGGTTCTACTAAGGCGGGTATAAATATGGATGCCGTAGCCAAAATGGGCAAAATAGTTAAGCAGTGTGCTGAGCTTACCCGCGACAGACAGTGCATTGGTGCCGCAAAGCTGGTTGTATTCTGTAATGCGCCCGAAGATAATCCCTTTATGGCGGGTGCATTCCACGGTGTAGGTGAACCTGACGTAGTAATCAACGTAGGTGTTTCCGGCCCCGGTGTTGTTCGTGCCGCTCTTGCTAAAAGTGACGGACTTGACCTTACCGGTGTAGCCGAGCTTATTAAACGCACTGCATTTAAAATCACAAGAATGGGACAACTCGTAGCACAGGAAGCTTCTAAACGACTTGGTTACCCCTTCGGTATTGTAGATTTATC
>JAXJWR010000327.1:0-1770 GCA_036307905.1 Acutalibacteraceae bacterium | reverse complement strand
TTTTATTTTAGTGCTCGGCATCGGTTTCGTGTTTTTCTTTAAATCCAAGGGCGGCGGCGAGAAGGAATACTTTTTAGGCGGCCGCAGCATGGGACCTTGGGTTACCGCCCTGTCGGCTCAGGCTTCGGATATGTCGGCATGGCTGCTTATGGGTCTTCCCGGCTCTATTCTGGCCTTCGGATTTGGCGAGGTTTGGATTGGTATAGGTCTTGCCCTTGGTACTGCGGCCAACTGGATATTTACCGCAAAGCGGCTTCGCAGATTTTCTAAGGCGGCAGGGGACTCTATTACCCTTCCCCAGTATCTTTCCAACCGTTTTGGCGGCGGAAAAACCGCACTCCAGACGGTTTGCGCTCTTATTTTCCTTGTTTGCTTTACCGTATACGTTGCCTCCGCCTTTGTTGCAGGTACCGACGTGTTCACCACGGTTTTCCCCGCTCTCGACAGGAACCTGGCAATGGTAATCTTTGCCGCAATTATTTTGGTATACACCTTCCTCGGTGGCTTTAAGGCCGTTTGCTGGACCGACTTTTTCCAGGGCTTCCTTATGCTGGCCGCCGTTCTTGCAGTTCCCATTCTTGCCGCAGTTTCGGGCGATGCAAACCCCGAACACCTAAAAGAAACCTATACATATATAGATGCTAACAAGGCAGAGGTTGCCTGCGCCTTCGTAGGTACTCCTTTTGAGGCATCCTGGCAGGATATTGCTTCGGGCCTTGCCTGGGGTCTCGGTTATTTCGGAATGCCCCACATTCTGGTTCGTTTTATGTCCATCCGCAAGGCTAAAGAGGCAAACACCGCCGCCACAGTTGCTATAATCTGGGTTGTGATTGCCCTGGCTGCAGTTACCGTAATGGCCATTCTCGGACGTATGATTGTCGGCCCCGAAATCCTTGCCGACGGCTCTCAGAAGATGGTGTTTATAGTGCTTGCTAAAAGGTATTTCCATCCTCTTCTTGCAGGACTTTTAATGTCGTCTATCATTGCCGCATCAATGTCCACCGCCGACAGCCAGCTTCTGGTGGCCTCCTCCTCCTTCACCTCCGATATTTATAAGCCCCTTATCCGCAAGGGGGCAAAGGACGGCGAGGTTATGTGGATTGGCCGCTTGGTGGTTGTTATAGTTGCCGTTATCGCCTTCTTTGTTGCAAGCAGTAAGGGAAGCGGCGCACAGGCAATTATGAACCTTGTTGAGAACGCCTGGGCAGGCTTCGGCTCGGCCTTCGGCCCCGTTGTAATCCTATCTCTTTTCTGGAAGCGCTTTAATTATCAGGGTGCTCTGGCAGGAGTTGTCGCAGGCGCCGTTGTAGACGTTGTATGGCTCTTCTCGGGTCTTTCGGCCTCTACCGGAATTTACGAGCTTATCCCCGGCTTTGCCGCAGGACTTATTGCATCAGTAGTTGTTGCGCTTCTCACCAAAAAGCCCGATAGCGAAACTGTGGCAATCTTCGAAACTGCCACCGCCCCCGAACTTGACGACTAATAAAACAGACCTGAACTCCCTAAATGAGTTCAGGTCTGTTTTTTTAATGCGGTACTGTGAACTGACCACTGACCACTGACCACTGACCACTAACTGCCGTGAGCATAGCGAACATCCAAACGCAAAGCATTCGTTACTACGAAAATACTTGACAAGCTCATAGCGAATGCGCCAAGCATTGGATTAAGTGTAAGTCCAAGTGGTGCGAAAACGCCCATTGCAATTGGAATACAAATAAGGTTGTAGAAAAATGCCCAAAATAGATTGTGCTTGATTATTCTAAATGC
>JAXJWR010000326.1:0-2717 GCA_036307905.1 Acutalibacteraceae bacterium | reverse complement strand
TTCTCCCAGAGGCTGATGCCGTGGTAAACCCACACCGAGTCGACGACCCTTCACCCTTTAAAGATGTTTGCGGTGTTTTTGTTGCATTTAAGGTGGTCTGCGCTACCGAAGGCAAAGCACCTGAAGAACTTCTTTGCGATTACGGCGATTTAGTGGCTCTGGGTACTGTGGCCGATGTTATGCCCCTTATAAACGAGAATCGTACCGTAGTGCGCGAAGGGGTTAATATGATTGCAAACGGCGGAAGAAGGGGACTAACAGCCCTGCTCCGCGCAGCCTCCATAGATGAGGATAAGCTTACCGCATCCCGACTTGCCTTTGGTATTGCTCCCAGAATCAATGCCGCAGGACGAATGGGTGATGCAGCCCGCGCGCTGGAACTTCTCTTAACCGACGATGACGAGGTGGCCGAGGGACTTGCCTCGCTGCTCAATAACGAGAATATACGTCGGCAGGGTCTTGAAAAACAGATATTTACCGAAGCGGTAAATATTGTGGAAAAGAACGGATATAAACATAATCGAATCATAGTAGTAGCCGGCGAGGGCTGGCACGGTGGAGTTATTGGAATAGTGGCTTCCCGCCTGGCCGATAAATACGGCAGACCTGCCATAGTTCTCTCCACCTCCGACGGTATCGCCAACGGAAGCGCCCGAAGCATAAGCGGATTTTCCATCTACGATGCCCTATGTGAATGTTCCTATATTCTAACAAAATTCGGCGGCCACGAAATGGCGGCAGGAATTACCCTTTACGAATCTTCTATTGACTCTTTCCGCAGGGCAATTAACGAATTTGCCGCAAAGAAGCCTAAAACCTTCTCCGAGGTCAGGCTCGACTGCAAACTTAATCCCGTGGCCCTTTCGGTGGACCTTGCCGAGGAACTCAAGGCGTTAGAACCCTTCGGCGTGGGCAACCCCACCCCGGTTTTCGGAATATTCGGTGTAACCCTTCAAAAAATATCTTCGGTAGGCTCGGGAAAACATCTTCGCCTTACCTTTGCCAAGGGAGAAACCTCGTTTTCCGCAATGCTTTTCGGAACTATGGCTTCCGCCTTTGCATACAATGTGGGGGATGTGGTTGACCTTGCAGTCAATATAGATACAAACCTTTTCGGCGGAAATCTGTCGCTTACCGTAAGCATAAAAGAAATGCGTATTAGCCGAGCAGACGAAGAAAAAATCATATCGGATATCGAACTGTACGAAGCCTTTAAATCGGGCGAATTTGCTGATTTCGATGATATAATTCCCACTAGGGAAGAGGTAGGAATAGTTTATAAAGCGCTGCTTTCTTCTCCTGCCTCCATAGATAAAATTATAACGTCAAACCTGTTGGGCATAGGCTATGCTAAGGCCCTTATCGCCGCAGAAGCCCTGTGCGAGCTTAAGCTTTGTACCTTCTTTGACGTTGAGGGTACACCAACGCTTAAGGTCACCGCATCGGGAGTTAAAGTAAATCTTTCCGATGCACAAATACTTAAAAGATTAAGGGGTGAAAATTAATGGAACTCGAAGCTAAATACGAAAAAAACTACCAACATTTAACCTCCCTTATAAACGACCAGGGTGGAAAATACGATTTAGATCTTATACGTCGAGCTTTCGAAATGTGCGTCAATGCCCACAAGGGACAATATCGCAAAAGTAAGGAGGAGTTCTATTTTCATCCTTATAGCGTGGCAAAAATTATTGTTGGATTGGGTATGGATTCTCAATCTATTGCCGCTGCACTCCTTCACGACGTTGTAGAAGATACCGAAATCGAGCTGGAACAGATTAAGAACGATTTTGGCTCGGACGTTGCGCTTATAGTTGACGGCGTAACAAAAATCGGTCGTATTCAGTATATCTCCCGTGAACAGCAACAAGCAGAATCTCTCAGAAAAATGCTTATTGCAATGGGTAAGGATATCCGCGTAATTATTATAAAACTGGCCGACCGTCTCCACAATATGCGCACAATAGACTCTTTGCCCGACCAGAAGCAGAGAGATAAGGCCCTTGAAACTATTGAAATATATGCTCCCATCGCCCATCGCCTCGGTATCCGTCCTATAAAGGACGAACTTGAGGACCTGGCAATCAAGCATCTTGACCCCATTGCTTATCACGAAATAGAGGGTCTGCTTGCGGCTAAGCAGGATTTCAGGGAAAGTACCTTTTCTTCAATCCGTTCCCGCATTGAAGAGCGTCTGCATCACGATATGCCGGGTGTGGAGTTTGTGCTTCAGTCCCGCGTGAAGTCAATTCCCGGAATATATCGTAAAATGTTTATTCAGGGTAAGAATTTTGAAGAAATATACGACGTTTATGCCCTTCGTATAATCACCGATACCGTAACAGACTGTTACAATGTGCTGGGCATTATGCACGATATGTTCCGTCCCATTCCCAACCGCTTTAAGGACTACATTTCCACCCCTAAGCCCAATATGTATCAGTCTCTTCATACCACCGTAATCGGCAGGGAAGCGGTGCCCTTCGAGATTCAAATACGAACCTTTGATATGCATCACACCGCCGAATTCGGAATTGCGGCCCATTGGAAATATAAAGAGGGCATCACCGCAAACAACAAACAAATGGAAGACCGCCTTGCCTGGATTCGTCAGATTCTCGAAAACGAGGAGGATACAGGCGACCTTATCCGCACCATAAAAATCGACCTTTCACAGGAAGATACATTTGCCGTAACACCCAAGGGAGATGTTATAA
>JAXJWR010000325.1:0-3262 GCA_036307905.1 Acutalibacteraceae bacterium | reverse complement strand
GTATATTGTTGGGGTATTGGTCGGAACCTTAACGGTCGGCCGTTCTCGCCCCTTTAACGAGCTGATACGGAATTATATTGGTAATTACGTTGAGGTAAGGAGCAGCGGAAATTTTTTCGAAATTCTCGCTGATGCGGTTTTATCTGTTTTTCCATATTTTGTATTTGTTTTTCTGCTTGGAACCGCTGTAATAGGCTTTGTGGCAGCTCCGATAATGCTTATTCTGAAAGGAATTAGCTTTGGTGCTATTGCGGGCTATCTTTACTTTACATATAAACTCGAAGGTATAATATTTTCTCTTCTTATAGTTTTACCTGTTTCGATGGTGGCTGCTTTCGGACTTGTTGTACTTACTAAAGAGGCTTTTGGGTTTTCGTACCGTCTTGGTGGTGTTTGTTTAAGTGCAGGGAAGCCGGTAAATATATCGTCGAATTTTAAATCTTACTATCTTCAGTCTTTACTGACTCTTATACCGGCTGCCATTGCCGTTATTCTGGACGTTGGTATGTCAGTACTTTTTATTGGTTTTTTCTCTTTTTAATTTATAATAAAGGAATGTTAAAATGCAGGAGTTCATTTCCGGATTTGCAAAGTATTTAAGAAATGAAAAAAAGTCGTCTAAAAACACGCTTGAATCCTATATAAGGGATGTCGAGCAGTTTTCGTCGTTCATTTTTGCTAACGGAATTAAAAGCCTGTGTGACGTCGATTCGGTTGTTGTAGAACGATATTTTGAATATCTTACAGTAATGGGAAAATCTCAATCAACCATAACTCGTGTTGCGGCGGCTCTGCGTTGTTTCTACGTTTATATGGTTAAAATATCTGCTTATAGTGGAAATCCCGTAGGAAAGGTAAAGATTAAAACAAACGAAAAGAAGTTACCCGAAATACTTAGCGGCAAGGAAGTATTAAATCTTCTTTCTCAGCCTTCGGGTACTGATTACAAAAGTATACGCGATAAGGCTATGCTCGAGCTTTTATATGCAACAGGTATTAAGGTTTCAGAACTTATTGAATTAGAGGTTGCAGACGTAAACCTCCAAATTGGAATATTAAACCTTCGAAATACTAAGAACGAGCGTATCATACCTATGTATCCAGCTGCTGTTAAGACGCTGCAGACCTACATATATAACGTCAGACCTGCTATTATTCATAATATGGAAGAAGAACGTCTTTTCACTAATATGAGTGGCGAGCCATTGTCCAGACAAGGATTTTGGAAGATTGTAAAACACTATGCCGAAAAAGCAAAGATTGATAAGGAAATAACCCCCCATACTTTAAGGCATTCTTTTGCGGCGCATCTTCTTGAGAATGGCGCAAATCTAAAGGATATTAAAGAAATGCTTGGCCATGCCGACATATCTACAACACAGGTTTATGCCCATCTTATGAAAAATAAATATACACAGGATTACAAGCGATTCCATCCGCTTGCAAAATAACCGCTATCGCCGAAGCTCGACATAGCGGTTTTGTTTTTAAGGAGTAAAGAATGAAGTATTGTCAGCCGAAATATTATAACGATTTTAACTGTATAGCTGCCGATTGCACAGATACCTGTTGTCGATATTGGCAGGTTGAATTGGATAAAAAATCTGTGTCGTTTTATCGCGAATACGGAAGGGATAATAAATCAGAACTTCCGGTTAGATTTATAGGCGGAGCTTTTGGTAACAGACATTTTAAGAATAAACAAAATGGTGATTGTATTTTTCTTAATGAAAGCAAACTTTGCAAGCTTTACTGTAAAGTAGGTCACGAGAATTTGCCTGAAACCTGCCAGCTGTATCCCAGATTTATAAATAATTTCGGTGGATATGAAGAAAGGGGACTTTCCTTTTCCTGCCCAACGGCAGCAGCTTTAATTACTCAAAACGAACTTGCACTTTATGAATACCTAGATGATACGCCTATCTATAGTTTTGTTGATATTGATGCAGAGTTGTTTATTACGTTAAAAACATTTAGAAATCATTTAATTGAATATATAGATGAATTTGATGACGTTAATACAATTTTTTCGTTTGTAATTTCATCGGCTTATCTTGCGCAAAAACATATTGATGTTAAGGAATATTCTAAAGTTTCAGCCCTAAGCATAAAAGACATCTACGAAAATATGGTTAATATTGATTTTTACAAGTTGCGGTATCGCGCAGTTAAGGAACATATGTCACATAAGCATCTCAGAAGTGAGTGGCCGAAGATTTTGCACGATTCTATAAATACATCATTCATACCCAGCTTACATTTTGTTAAGATTTGGGCCAAGTATTTTGTGTTTAGATATTTACTTAAAGCTTCATACGATGGTTTAGTTTATGAAAGACTTTGTGCAGTAGTTTATTCTGCTCTGGTTATTTTTGGTCTTAAGCTAGACTACGTAACCGCTATGCAGAAATACAGCAAGGAAACCGAACATAACGAATATAACCTTAAAAGGCTCTTTAAAGATGCTAAAAGTATGTTTTCAAAGAATATTGTTGACAAATAGTTGTTTAGGCATTATAATTTAACAAGTTAGCACTCTAGCGAACTAAATTGGAGGAATTTATATGAAAAAAATTATTGCATTATTACTTGTGGCTGTTATCGCAGTTTTCTCATTTGCAGGATGCGGCGGTAATAAAATCATTGTAGCCGAAAAGGGCTCTGCAGGCGAAACTGTAGCTATGACTCTTAAGGATTACACCTACACCGCTGTTGACACCCAGAACAAGGCTCTTATGGAGGTTAAGTCGGGTACTGCTGATGCTGCTATCGTCGACTACGTTCTTTCCATTGGCTCTATAGGTGAGGGCACCGACTTTGAAGACCTTGTTGTTAAGGGCGAAGGTTACAGCCCTGAATATTACGGCATTGCTTTCCGTAAGGGTTCTGATGTTACTGCAAAGGTTAACGAGGCCATTAAGACCTTAAAGGATAACGGAAAACTTGCTCAGATTGCTAAGAACTATAAGCTTGAGGACAGAATCGTAGCTACTGATTCTTTCGAGGCTTTCAAACAGTCCGAAAACAATTCTGACTGGGAGTACATTAAGAATAAGGGCAAAATGATTATCGGTATAACCTACTTTGCCCCCATGAACTATCTTGATGCTGATAATAAGCTTATCGGATTCGAAACCGAATTCGCTAAGGCTGTTTGCGATATTCTCGGCGTTGAGGCAGAGTTTGTTGAAATCAACTGGAACTCTAAGGAAGCTGAACTCCAGGCCAAGAGCATTGACTGCATCTGGAATGGTATGACCAT
>JAXJWR010000324.1:0-1372 GCA_036307905.1 Acutalibacteraceae bacterium | reverse complement strand
GCGGCTGGAACACCTCCTTTATAGAGAAAAAAGAAAGGAATCTAGTTTAACGTACGTGGCAAGACGTTATGTCTTCCCGGTTTGAGGCTTAAAAAATACCGACGTAAGTCGGACACCTGTGCAGACGGGTTATGAGATATGATAACACGTAGAGGAGAATAGACCTGTATGCGTTAAGAAGTCTCATAGCTCAGCTGGTTAGAGCGCTACACTGATAATGTAGAGGTCGGCAGTTCAAGTCTGCCTGAGACTACGAAGGGGGTTTAGCTCAGCTGGCTAGAGCACCTGCTTTGCAAGCAGGGGGTCATCGGTTCGAATCCGATATCCTCCACGATACTCGAGAGAGTAAAAAGAGTTCATTGACATATTGAAGCCAAAAACAAATTAAAAATAAGTAGAAGACGTTATCGAGAAGTATTTGGAAACAAGTATAAGAAAGACGAAACGTAGCGGAATACAATTTTTGATTTAAGAGAAAAAAGAAGTACAAGAGCATAGAGAACAAACAAGGGCATACGGAGGATGCCTAGGCTCTGCAAGGCGAAGAAGGACGTGATAAGCTGCGAAAAGCTACGGGGAGGTGCAAATAACCATTGATCCGTAGATATCCGAATGGGGCAACCCACCAGCAATGGTACCTCAAAAGAGGAGCAAACCCTCTGAACTGAAACATCTAAGTAAGAGGAGGAAGAGAAAACAAAAGTGATACCGAGAGTAGTGGCGAGCGAAATCGGCACAGCCCAAACCGTACCCGTTTCGGCGGCTACGGGGTTGTAGGACTGCGACGTGATGAAATAAACTGAACAGGAATATTCTGGAAAGGATATCCATAGAAGGTGACAGACCTGTACTGGTAAGGTTTATAAGTCTAGCAGTATCCTGAGTAGATCGGGGCACGAGGAACCCAGATTGAAACCGGCGGGCCCACCCGCCAAGGCTAAACACTCTGCAGAGACCGATAGTGAACAAGTACCGTGAGGGAAAGGTGAAAAGAACCTTGAAAAAAGGAGTGCAATAGACCCTGAAACCGTATGCCTACAAGCGGTCAGAGCGACGAATGTCGTGATGGCGTGCCTTTTGCATATTGATCCTACGAGTTACTTAATATGGCAAGGTTAAGCACTTCAGGTGCGTGAGCCGCAGCGAAAGCGAGTCTTAAAAGGGCGCGTAGTCATATTAAGTAGACGCGAAACCTTGTGATCTACCCATGGCCAGGTTGAAGTGGGGGTAACACCCCATGGAGGACCGAACCGATAAGCGTTGAAAAGCTTACGGATGAGCTGTGGGTAGGGGTGAAAGGCCAATCAAACTGGGAAATAGCTCGTACTCCCCGAAATGCATTTAGGTGCAGCGTTGTTAAAGAGTGATATAT
>JAXJWR010000323.1:0-5617 GCA_036307905.1 Acutalibacteraceae bacterium | reverse complement strand
CTTGCAGAGCTGGAATCTGTGCTCGAGCTTTCTCTCAGAATGGCTATCAGAGACGGTGAGGGCAAGGTTACCGATGACATACTTGACGAGGCTTTCGAGACCTTCAACAGCGGCGAAAAGAAAACCTGGGATGAATCCACTCTTGAAAGGGTAGCCCGACACGAGGCAGGACACGCCTTTATGTATTGGCACGACGGAGAAACCCCCTCTTATCTTACCATAGTTGCAAGAGGAAACCACGGCGGATATATGCAGCACGCTGACAATGAAGGTAAGGCCATAAGCACCAGAGAGGATCTTCTGGCCCTAATCAGAACCTCACTGGCAGGACGTGCGGCAGAGATTGCTTACTACGGAGATGAAGATGGCATTTCAACCGGAGCAAGCGGAGATCTCAGCAATGCAACGCGTACAGCTCAAAGAATCGTATGTACATACGGTATGGATGATGATTTCGGTCTTGCCGTCGTGGATTCGTCTGCGGCAAACAGCGGAGCCCTTTCTTCCGAGGTTCGCAAGGCTGTAAACGCAATACTTAGCCAACAGATGGAAAAGACCTTAAGCATCATTAAGGAAAACAAAGCTTCCATTGATGCGCTTGTTGCGGCTCTTATGGAGAAAAATCAGCTCACAGGCGATGAGATAGATGCCATACTTAAAGGCAATAAATAATTCCACCGAATAAAAAACCGAGTATGTATTTAAACATACTCGGTTTTTTACAGCCTTAATGCGGCACCGTTTTCGTTGCGGGTTATCCGATTGAAACAAACTATAAAGCTTAGGTATTTATGTACGAGATATTTTCGATTTATTGTGCTGCCATAACAAAATTTAATCAATTTGGTAGAAAACTTATAACTTGAATATCGTTTGAGCTGTGATATAATAAGTTCGTAATACGAAACACTACTTAAAGGAGATTTTGTACTATGACTCAAAAGGATATGTTTGGTAAAGCAATATGGGTAGGAAAAAAGGATGTCTCTGCGCTTGATTTTTCTATTCTCTATGGTTGTTTTGATTTACCAAACTCAGCCGTAGTAAAAATCCGAACCGTAGGACTAGGCTTTTTTCGCCTTTATGTGAACGGTGTATGTGTGAACCCCGAGGGTTATTTGCCCCTGTCGTCGGATTTTCATAAAAGAAACGTCCCCGAAGGAGAGATTCTTACCGGCCATAGACTTTATGTGTCCGAGTTTGATGTTACAAAGCTTTGCCTTGTTGGCAAAAACGCACTTGAAATCCATTTTGGCGGCGGCTGGTATACCTGGGATTATAACTATTTTGGTCTTCCCAAAGCCATATACAGCGTCCTTGCGGACGATGAGCAGATTGCGTTTTCCTCGGAAAATGATTTAATAGGTAAAAGCTACGTGTCCGATTATATGTTCCGCGGAAATCCGCACGAGCTTCACGACCGAACCCTTGATTTAAAAGCAGAAATCGGTAACGCTGTTAAGGCGGAACAAATAGACACCCGATATATGTTTACCACCTGTCCAAAAGATGATCGCATATGCGAGTTATCGGCAGTTAAGGTTGCAGAAACTAAAAACGGTATCGTTTACGATTGCGGAAAAAACATTTCGGGTTATCCTGAAATCAAAGTGAAAGCAAGGGCGGGAGAGACCGTCAAGGTCCGTATGGCAGAAGAACTGCTTTCCGATTTAAGCCTCGACCCATATTATATCCATAATCAGGAATTTATCGTTGTTTCCGATGGTAGCGAGCGCATAGAACGCGCCGAGTTTCAGTGGTACGGCTTCCGCTATTTTGAGATAATAGGAAATGCTGAGCCTGTGTGTGTGGCGGTTGTCCACGCCGATGTTAGGGTAACATCCTCTTTCAAATCGGACAACGTTACCCTTAACTGGATTTACGAAACCTTCGTAAACACTATGCTTAACAATATTCATACAGGACATCCTTCCGATTGTCCTCAGATTGAAAAACTTGGATATACGGGAGACGGTCAGGTTACCTGCCACGCGGCTATGTCGGTTATCGACGTTAAGGAAACCTACAGAAAATGGATGGAAGATATTTCCGACTGTCAGGATAAAGTTTCGGGTCACATCCAGTATACCGCACCTTACTGTCTTGCGGGCGGTGGTCCCGGTGGATGGGGAAGTGCAATAGTCGAGGTTCCATGGCAATTCTATAAGCATTACGGAGAAAAGTCTCAGCTTGAAAAATACTATCCTCAGATGCTAAGATATATAGAATACCTCGATGAACACTCACAAGGTGGCCTTGTTACGAGCTCTCAACCCGGACTTTGGTGTCTTGGCGAATGGTGTGCCCCCGCTGTACATTCGGCTGTTCATACCGACAGAAAGAATCAGCAGATAATTATGCCACCTCCCTTTGTTAATACCTATTTCAAGGTTAAGTCGCTTAAAACCATAGCAAAAATAGCTCGGATAATCGGTAAAGAGGAAGACGTCCCCGATTTAATTAGACGGGCAGACGAGGCAAGTTGCGTCATTAAAACAATGTTTCACGATGCTTTTGCCGATAACTATTTTGATTCGCTTCACGGTGCTAACGCATTTGCGATAGATATCGGTATGAATGGAAAACTTTATAAAAACCTTGTATCTTATTATGAAGGTCTCGGTTTTCTTGATACGGGTATTTTTGGCACAGATGTTGTTATAAGAACCTTGTTTAAAGGTGGCGATGGTAAGCTTGCCGTCGACCTGCTTACAAGTGATGCCGAGGTATCCTTTGAGCATTGGCGCAAACAGGGGGCTACCTCCTTTAGAGAATACTGGCAGGATGAGAATAATCGTTCTCATTCTCACCCAATGTTCGGTTCTCCTGTCGCATATTTCTTTGAGTATTTGCTGGGAATAAAACAAAAGGAATATGCAGGGGGCTATTCCGACCTTGTTATCGAGCCCGTTTTTGTTTCTAAGCTTAACACCGTGTCGGGACATATGGATGTTCCGTCGGGTAGGGTAGGGGTTAGCTATACCAAAAATGACGGCAAGGTTAATATGTCGGTAAACATTCCGAATGGAGTAAAAGCCGTATTTGTTTACAGCGATATGGCGAGAAAGCTTGAAGCAGGAAAAAATGAATTTGTTTTTAAATTATAGGTAAAAAATATGAATATAAGAGAAAAAATTGATATGAGCCTTGAAGGACTTAAAGAATATGGTCCGATCACCATAGTAGCCTTTGGCGACAGCGTAACGCACGGTGCATTCGCTTCAGGCGAGATTGATTACGATGCGGTGTATTGGAACCGTTTCAGAAAAAGGATAAACGAACTTCGCAACTATGTGCCTGTCAACGTTATAAATGCAGGAATTGGCGGAATAGACGCGGAAGGTTCCCTTTATCGGATAGATAGTCAGGTACTTAAATACGACCCTGATCTGGTTATAGTCTGTTTTGGCCTTAACGACGTAAACGGACCTTTGGAAACCTATCTTTCGTCTCTTGAGGAGATTTTCAGAAGATGCTCCGAAAAGAGCGAGGTAGTGTTTATGACCCCTAATATGCTTAACACACGTTTTGCCGAGGATTCGCCCGAGGAACATCGTGCATATGCGATGAAGACTGCCGAGATGCAAACAAACGGCAGAATGGATACTTATATGTCCGAAGCGGTAAAACTTGCGCAGTCGATGGGTGTTCTTGTTTGTGATTGCTATTCTGCGTGGAAGGAACTTTCAAAAACACAAGATGTTACAATGTTGCTTGCAAATCGCATCAATCATCCTACAAGGGAAATGCATCAGCTTTTTGCCGATATGCTTTTTGAAACCGTTTTTAATAAGCCGTTGAAAGTAAAAGATGCGGATAGTACAATGTATAAAGAATAAATCTGTAAAAAAGAATCGTGCAGAAAAATCTGCACGATTCTTTTTTATGAAATGATTTCATTTATTATATTTTTATAATAGGAGCTGTTATATTTTCTTATTACATATTTATGCAACCCGTTGTCTGTGGGAGAAAAACGGTTGGTGCCGTCTTCCGGGTTTACCGATGCGGTTCCCGTAATGGTATGGTAACCTGCTTTTTCTTCGTCACCGATAACGGCTAAAAGCGCAGTCAAAGGGTCCCAGGAATATCTTCCTTCGGGGCTCCCCCAATCTAAGAGAGCTAAATATAGTGGGTCGTCTTTTTTAAGGGTGTCACCGGTTATAATGTCAGGATAACCTATTTCGAAGCCTAAAAACGTGACGGGAACAGGACATTTTTCGCAGAAAAGGTTGCCGCCCCATCTTGAGAATGGCGTTTGGCAGAAGTTGTATTCTTTGCCTATGGGAGTATCCCACTTTCCGGCCATAACCCAGAACTTTTTAACTTTTTGTTTAACAAGCTCTATACCGCTGAGAGGGGAGATGTCATCGGGTTTGCTTTCCAAAAGCTTTGCAACCGCCTGTAAAAAACCTACTTCAACAATATCAACCGTCTCGTCAGCTTCGGCTAAAAGCCTTCTGTAAAGCCTTACCGCATCTTCTGCATCGGAATTACATTTATGTCTTTTTGCAAAATTGCTCATTCTCTTCTGATACTTTGCACTTCCGCCTCCGACCAGTTTTGCAGGAGCATCAAGATCAATTCCAATGGGGATGTCATATAGATTGTGTTGCGCGAGAAAACCGTCCACCGAGGATGCAGAATACTCCATACAGGTGTTTATAACAACTCCATAAAGCTCAATTTCTCCGGCTATTGCTTTTCTGCACAAAAGTCGCAGTGCCACAACGTCGTCGCAATCGTCACACCAATCGGTTCCTAAAATCAGTTTTCTCATAATCCAACCCGCTTTCTGAAGCTTTTGCGATAGGAGGAGGGACTCTCTCCATAAATTTCTGTAAACGCTTTTCTGAAGAAACTTTCGTTTGCATATCCTGTTTTACAGGCAATATCGCCGATTTTATCGTCGCTGTTCTTGAGCCGGCGAGCGGCGACTTCACAACGTTTTTCCTTAAGAAGCGTAGAAAAGGATTTGCCAAAAGTGTTTTTAATCCATCGTGCGGTATAAGCGATGCTGCATCCTATGGTGCTTGCCAGCTCGTTTAAAGAGGCGTTCGCATAGTTTTGGTCAAGATATAAAACTATTTGTTCTTTTCGACTGTTTATCTTGGGTGCAAGGGTCGACGAGGTTACTTCTCGTATGGTAGGTATAGAGGGTGCTGCGCCGTGACGTGATACGGTTATTGCAGAGGCGATACTTGCAATACGAAGCGCATCGGAAGGGGAGGAGCCTTTACTTAGACAGGAAACAAAGTATCCCACAAAAGTATCGCCCGCAGCGGTTGTATCAACCGCCTCAGCTTTAAAAGCAGACTGCTTTGTTATTTTACCGTCTTCAATGTAAATTGAACCCTTCTCACCAAGGGTTATTACTGTTTTAAGGGAGGGATAGTGTTTAATAAAATAATCTATACTTTCTTCTATTTCCGTGGTGGCCGTAAGACTCTTAGCTTCAATTTCGTTAGCTATCAGGCAGTAAATTTTTTCTATATCTATCGCAAGTACGTTGTTGGCAAAGGGAGCGGGATTAAAAAAGGTTTTCATTCCTATGTCGTATGCTCTGGATATTATATAGTCAACGTTGCTGATTTCGTTTTGAAGCACCAATTGCTCT
>JAXJWR010000322.1:0-9518 GCA_036307905.1 Acutalibacteraceae bacterium | reverse complement strand
GGCTTGTCGAAGCGCTTTCAAGCGTTTCGACAAACAACAATCATTATAACGATGCCTTGACTTTGCCACTTAAAAGTTTTATACTGTTGCAGGTGATAAAATGAAGACCAATAACAGCTTTTTAAAGGGCTTTCTAGACGGAATTCCCATAGGAATAGGCTATCTGTCGGTTTCCTTCGCATTTGGAATTATGGCTGTACAGTGTGGACTTTCCCCCTTGGAGGCCCTCCTTATTTCTATGACCAATCTGACCTCTGCAGGTCAGCTTGCAGGTACTCCCATAATAGCTGCAGGCGGCAGTTTTATCGAGCTTGCCATGACCCAGCTTATAATAAATTCCCGATATGCCCTTATGTCGGTGGCCCTGTCGCAAAAACTGGATGCAAAGGTTACCTTGGCCGACAGGTTTTTAATTGCCTTCGGCAATACCGACGAAATTTTCGCCGTTTCCACGGGCAAACAGGGAAGTATCGGAAAACAGTATTTTTACGGCCTTATGCTGGCCCCTTGGATAGGCTGGAGCAGCGGAACCATTATCGGAGCCGTTGCGGGAGCCGCTCTGCCCGATATAATTACGTCATCTCTGGGTGTTGCAATATATGCAATGCTTATTGCCGTATTCGTCCCCAAGGCCAGGGAGCATAAGCCCACCGCTTTGTGCGTACTTACCGCAGTAGCCCTTAGCTGTATGTTTAAATATCTGCCCTTCCTTAAAGACTTTGCCCAAAACTACGGCGGATTTGTAATCATAATCTGTGCAGTTGTTGCCGCCACGCTTTTTGCCATTGTCGCTCCCGTACATACCGAAGAGGAGGTGCCTGCAGATGAGTGTTAGACCCGAATTTGCCCTCTACCTTCTTGTAATGGCAGGGGTAACCTACCTTATACGAATGATACCTATGGTACTTATAAGGGAAAAGATAAAAAACAGGTTTATTTTGTCCTTCCTCTATTACGTTCCCTATGCAGTGCTCAGTGCAATGGTAATTCCCGCTATATTCTATGCTTCGGGAAACATCATTTCTGCAGCCATAGGTTTTGTGGTGGCGGTAGTAGCCGCATTTTTCGGCAGAGGCCTTGTAACGGTGGCCACGCTGGCCTGCGTTTCGGTATTTATTACCGAACTTGTGATGAAATTTTTGCAGTAATTGTCAGTTTATAATAATTGACAAAACAATAAACTTAGGTTATAATCATTATAGATTTTACATGACTGACGGATTTGCGGAAAAACCGCAAGGGAGTGTAAAATTCTTTAAGCCGACCGTCTGGGCAATCAGTTTAGCTGATTGCCCTTTTGTGTTTTTTTGGGCAATCGAAAAAATAGGAGGTATAATTATGGAACATCAAAACTGGAACGGATTTAAAGCCGGTGTTTGGCAAAGCGAAATCAATGTGCGCGATTTCATTCAGCAGAACTATAAAGAATATAAGGGGGACGAGTCCTTTTTAGCAGGCGCTACCCCCCGCACAAAGGAACTTATGGCAAAGCTGGAAAAACTCTTTATGCTGGAGCGTGAGTACGGCGGTGTCCTCGATATAGACACCGTAACCGTTTCCTCCCTTACAAGCTATGCCCCCGGCTATCTCGATAAGGAAAAAGAGCTTATTGTAGGCCTTCAGACCAACCGTCCCTTAAAGCGCGGCGTAAACCCCTTTGGTGGAATACGTATGGCACGCTCGGCCTGTGAAGCCTATGGCTATAAGCTCTCCGATAAGGTGGAGGAAGAATTTCAGTACAGAACCACCCATAACGACGGTGTTTTCCGCGCCTATACCGACGAAATGCGTAAGGCAAGAAAATCTCACGTCATTACAGGCCTGCCCGACGGTTATGGCAGAGGCCGTATCATAGGCGACTACCGACGTGTTGCCCTCTACGGTGTTGACCGTCTTATTGCCGAGAAAAAGGCCGACAAGGCAAAACTCGGTGAAAATAATATCAATATGGAGCAGGTTCGTCTTTCGGAAGAACTTTTCCAGCAGATAACATTTTTAGGTTTTATGAAAGAAATGGCGCAGATGTACGGCTATGATATAAGCGAGCCTGCAAAGAATACCCGCGAGGCCATTCAGTGGACTTATTTTGCCTACCTTGCCGCAATCAAGGAGCAAAACGGTGCCGCTATGAGCTTGGGCCGCGTTTCCACCTTCTTCGATATTTATATCGAGCGTGATATTGCGGCCGGCACCCTCACCGAGGAAGCCGCACAGGAGCTTATCGACGACTTCGTTATGAAGCTTCGTATGGCTCGCCACCTTCGCACCCCCGAATATAACGAGCTTTTCGGCGGCGACCCCATGTGGATTACCGAGGCAGTAGGCGGAATGGGCGAGGACGGACGAACCCTTGTCACCAAGAGCAGTTTCCGTATACTAAACACCCTCTATACCCTCGGTTCTTCTCCCGAGCCTAACCTCACCGTCCTCTGGTCTACCGCTCTCCCCGAGGGCTTTAAAAAATACTGTGCAAAGGTCTCTGTCGATACCGACTCTATCCAGTACGAAAACGACGACCTTATGCGCCCCCTCTATGGCGACGATTATGCCATCGCCTGTTGCGTTTCTGCTATGAAGGTGGGCAAGCAGATGCAGTTCTTCGGCGCTCGCGCAAACCTTGCAAAGCTTCTGCTCATCACCTTAAACGGCGGCTACGATGCCGACAGTAAGCTGGCAATCGGCCCGAAAATGGACGTAATGGACGTAGAGAAATTAGACTACGACGAGGTTATGAAGCGATTTGAAATTTATCTCAAGTGGCTTTGCAATCTGTACGTCAATACAATGAACGTAATCCACTATATGCACGATAAGTATGCCTACGAAAAGACACAGATGGCCCTTCACGATACCGACGTTCACCGTTTTATGGCCTTTGGTGTGGCAGGTATGTCGGTAATCGCCGACTCCCTTAGTGCTATAAAGTATGCCTCCGTTCGTCCCATTAAGGACGAAAACGGCTATATTGTAGATTTCGAAACCACAGGCGATTTCCCCAAATACGGCAACGACGACGACAGGGTCGACTTTATCGCCCGTGATATGGCTCATATGGTTATTGAGGAGCTTCGCAAAACTCCTACCTACCGAAATGCTGAGCATACCCTTTCGGTACTCACCATCACCTCTAATGTTTCCTACGGCAAAAACACAGGCGCCACCCCCGATGGCAGACCTGCAAAGGCTCCCTTTGCCCCCGGTGCAAACCCCATGCATAACCGCGAGGAAAACGGCGCTCTTGCATCCCTTAACTCGGTGGCTAAAATCCGCTATGAGGATTGCCGTGACGGTGTTTCCAACACCTTCTCCATCACTCCCGAGGCTTTGGGCCGCGAATATGAGGAGCGCATCACCAACCTTACCGCCATTCTCGACGGATATTTCGGCAAAATGGCTCACCACATCAACGTAAATGTCTTAAATCGTGAAACCCTTATAAAGGCCTACGAGGACCCCACCCTTTACCCCAACCTTACCATCCGTGTTTCGGGCTATGCCGTAAACTTCCATAAGCTCTCCCGCGAGCAACAGCGTGAGGTAATAAGCCGCACCTTCCACGAGGCTATGTAGTATGTCCAAAAAAGGATTTGTAAGCAGTATCCAGTCAATGGGTACGCTGGACGGACCGGGTATACGTTACGTGGTCTTCCTCCAAGGATGTAACCTTCGTTGCGGTTGCTGTCATAACCCCGAAACCCAGCCTACGGTGGGCGGCATCGAGTATACCGCAGAGGAAATAATCCAAAAGGCCGAACGGTTTAAAGCCTATTTCGGCAAGGAAGGCGGCATCACCCTTTCGGGTGGTGAGCCTATCCTTCAAGCCGAATTTGCCGCCGAAATATTTACTCTCGCCCACGCAAAAGGGATAAACACCTGCCTTGATACATCGGGAAGTGTTTTAAACGAGCAGGTCAAAAAACTCCTGTCTGTTACCGACCGCATCCTTCTGGATATAAAATACCCCACCGATGCCCTTTACAGGGAGTATGCAGGTTGCAGTATCGAAAAACCGCTGGAATTTCTCGCATATCTGAATTCTCAAAACATCCCCACCACACTTCGTCAGGTGATAATTCCCACCCTCAACGACACTGAGGAAAATATTGCATTTTTAAAAGATATAATAAAAAAGCATCCCTGTATAGATAAAACAGAGCTGCTTCCCTTCAAAAAAATATGTAAGACCAAATACGATAATTTAGGGCGTGAGTTTCCCTTTGAAGGCTTTGATGCCCCATCTGCCGACATTATTAAAAAACTGCAAAACAAAATCACCGATTAGCTAATCGGTGATTTTATTTTTATATGTATTTTCCTCACAAAGCATATATCCGCAGGCTACAAGCAGGGGAGCATAGGTGTAATGCTCGTCATAGTCGATGCCGTCGGCCAGCCTGTCTAAAAGTTTTGGTAAATTAGGGTCGACTCTTTTTTCGGGGTGTAACGCTATGAGGGAGGCCAACTCGCCCACCGCTCGAAGGGGGTAAAAGGATGTGTTTTCCTTAAGCTCGCTCTGGGCGGGATTAAGATATTTATATCCGCCGTATTCACCACAGTCAATCGGGCAGCATACGTTCCATTTTTTGTATTTAAAGTTAAGCCTTCCAATGCCTTCAAGTCGCTTACAAACGGAGGGGATATTATTTTCACCATAGTCGGAAAGATAATCCATAAGGGCAAGACAGCCCGTTTTAAAATTCTTTTCAGGACAAAGGTCGTACATAAGTCTCAGCGAATATTGAAGCTGAAGTAAAACGTAGGTGCTGTGTTTATGCGGTTGAAACGTCTTTGTCTTTTCCAAAGCCTCAAAGCGGTATTTGTCGGCTTCACATTTCCATTTTTCATCGCCGCTGACATAGTATGCCGCCATATAAAACATAGGTAGTCGCAGATATTCGTGGGCGCCCAGTTTACCCCACATTTTGCTTACAATACCTGCTTTCCCGTCGGCACGAAGCAGTTCAAAGCCGTTTTCCTCGGTTACGTCGCGAAGACATTTTTCTGCAACGGCCACTAAAACCTCTCGTATTTTATTCTTTACAGCGTCGTCGGCAATGGGCGAATCGTAAAGCCGAACAGCGGCATATATCCAGTGGGTGTATTGGTCTCGGGAAGAGTTTATATAATAACTTTTTTTGTCGGCAGGACTAACGCTTCGAGCAATAAAACCCTTATGCTCGCTTACCGTGGCGCAAAGCATCATACCTTCAAAAAGTTCAAGACAAAGCTTTTTTGCCCACTCGTCATGAGTGGCCGCATAATGCCCAACAAGAGCATCTATGGCCGATCCGCCGTTTAAAACGCTGTCCTCCATACCCGTGCCCCATCCGCAAGGATTGGGATTTTGCCTTTTTACATCCTCGGGGGAGGGAAGGTGGTGCCACGCATTTTTGCCGTCTATAAGAAAATCGTAAATAAGTCCTGTATCTTTACAGTAAAATCTGTCGAAAATAAATCTTAGAGCCTTGCCGATTCCTTGCATAACGCTGCCTCCTGTGTTTTCTATTTGAATTTTAACATATTGCAGAAAATAGTCAAGAAAGGGTTGACATTAAGATAGATTTTCTGTTATCATTAAAATACCCCCAGGGGGTATAATTAAAGGAGAAATATAATGGAAAATTGCTGTCATAAAACCAAAGTGCGTTCAGAGTCTGAGCAAAAGGCGCTTATGAACCGTCTTTCCCGAATCGAAGGTCAAATTCGGGGAATAAAAGGAATGGTAGAAGAAAATGCTTACTGTATCGACATAATCACACAGGTGTCGGCCGTAACCGCCGCCCTGAATTCTTTTAACAAGGAGCTTCTGGCCGACCATATTAAAACCTGCGTTACCCACAATATACAAAATGGTAACGACCAAACGGCCGAAGAGCTAATTGCAACCCTTAAAAAACTTATGAGGTAGAATATGAAATATTTTGATATAACGGGTATGTCATGCGCCGCCTGCAGTACCCGTGTTGAAAAAGCGGTAACAGCCGTAGAGGGGGTAGACTCCTGCTCGGTAAGTCTGCTTACTAATTCGATGTCTGTATCGGGCAAAGCTACGGATGAAAGCATAATATCCGCAGTAGAAGCCGCAGGCTACGGCGCATCACTCAAGGGCTCAAATAAAACAAAAGTCAAAACCCAAGCCGAAAAAAGCACCAAGCCCGTCCTTATACGGTTTATACTATCACTTGCGTTCACCTTGCCCCTTATGTATCTTTCTATGGGACATATGGTGGGTCTCGGTTTACCTGGTTTTTTAGCCGATAATCATATGGCTGTGGCATTAGGGCAGATGCTTCTTGCCGCGGCAGTAATGGTTATAAATCAGAAGTTTTTTATAAACGGTTTTAAGGGTATTTTGAATAAGAGCCCAAATATGGATACCCTTGTTTCTCTGGGCTCTGCCGCATCGTTTGTTTACAGTCTGTGCCTTGTGTTTGGGATGACCGTAAGCCCGAATTCAAACCACCTTCACGGCCTTTATTTCGAATCGGCGGCTATGATACTCACCCTCATAACCCTTGGTAAAATGCTGGAAGAGTATTCCAAGGGAAAAACTACCGACGCCCTTAAAAGCCTTATAGAATTAACACCTAAAAGGGCCACCCTTCTGCAAGACGGCAAGGAGGTAACCGTAGATATTTCAAAGCTTTCGGTAGGGGATATGTTTGTTGTCCGCCCGGGCGAAAGCATTCCTGCCGACGGCATTATAACCGAAGGCCATACCGCCGTAAACGAGGCGATGCTCACGGGCGAAAGCCTCCCGATTGATAAATCTGTGGGAGACAAGGTTTCTGCCGCCACCGTAAATCAGCTGGGCTTTATAAAATGCCGTACCACAGGGGTAGGGGAGGATACCGCACTTTCGGCCATAATCCGACTTATGACCGAAACAGCCGCCACAAAGGCCCCCATAGCAAGGCTGGCCGACAAGGTTTCGGGTGTATTCGTGCCTATCGTTATGTTGATTGCCGTAATCACGGTTGCTTTATGGCTTATTTTCGGTGCCGAAACAGGCTTTGCTCTGGCACGCGGAATATCGGTACTGGTAATAAGCTGCCCCTGTGCTTTAGGTCTGGCAACCCCCGTTGCCATAATGGTGGGAAGTGGCAAGGGCGCTAAAAACGGCATACTCTTTAAAACGGCCGAAGCCTTGGAACTTTCGGGCAGAGCCAAAACCATCGTGTTTGATAAAACGGGTACAGTAACCTTAGGAAAACCTGCCGTTACCGATATAATTCCCGTAAACACCTCTAAGGAGAAGCTTTTAACCCTGGTTTACTCTCTGGAGTATAAAAGCGAGCATCCCTTGGCTAAGGCCCTTTGCGAAAAGGCAAGGCAAGAGGGGGTTGAGCCTCTTCAAACGGAAAACTTCACCCTATATGCAGGAAACGGAGTTTCCGCCACCTTGGAAAACAATAGCCTAATTGGCGGAAGCTATAGCTTTATAAGTACCCATACCACCCTGAGTGATAATATCGCTTCGGTTTACGAGAGGCTGTCATCAGAGGGAAAAAACCCGCTGTTTTTCCTTAAAAACGGTAGCCTTATCGGTATAATTGCCCTGGCCGATTCGGTTAAAGAGGATAGTAGGGAAGCGGTTTTACAGCTTAGCAAAAGGGGCATCCGCACGGTTATGCTCACGGGCGATAATGCAAAAACCGCAAGTGCGGTGGCAAACCTTGTGGGTATAGATGAAGTGGTGGCCGGGGTTCTTCCCGAAGATAAAGCCAAAACGGTGGAGGAGCTTAAAAAACACGGCCGAGTTATAATGGTGGGCGACGGTATAAATGATGCACCTGCTTTGGTAGCGGCCGATGTGGGAATCGCTCTGGGCAGCGGCACCGACGTAGCCATAGATGCGGCCGATGCTGTTATTATGAACGGCCGTCTTACAGGGGTGGTAAATGCCGTAAAGCTGGGCAGCTCGACCCTTAAAAATATTAAAGAAAACCTGTTTTGGGCATTTATATATAATACCTTGGGAATCCCTCTGGCGGCCGGCCTTTTCATCCCCCTTGTGGGGTGGGAGCTGAGCCCTATGTTTGCCGCCGCCGCAATGAGTCTTTCCAGCCTGTGTGTTGTATCAAACGCACTAAGACTAAACTTTATAAAACTAAATACACAAAAGAAGGAGAAAAGCGTAAAAATGGAAAAAGTGCTTAATGTTGAAGGTATGATGTGTCCCCACTGCGAAGCCCACGTAAAAAAGGCTTTAGAGATGCTGCAGGGCGTACAGGAGGCGGTTGCCGACCATAAAAACGGCACAGTAACCCTTACCCTTTCTGCCCCTGTTTCAGATGAGGTGTTAAAAGCCACCATCGAAGCAGAGGGATATAAGGTAAAATGATTAAAACGGCTATGCACCGCATAGCCGTTTTTTATAAAAGACCTTCGTTGACAACGAGAGATATTTAATATATAATTAAAAGGTAAAAATATGTATATTTGAGGTGCAGTTATGGTAAAACTTTCTCCTTCGGTTCTCACCAGCGATTTTTTAACCCTTGGTGATATAATTCCACAGTTCGAAGCATCAGGTGTGGATATGCTTCATCTCGACGTAATGGACGGCATTTTCGTGCCGAATATATCCTTCGGCGTTCCTGTAATAAAATCAATAAAGGCCCACACAAACATTCCCCTTGACGTGCATCTTATGATAGACCGTCCCCACCGCTACATAAAGGAGTTTGCCGCCGTTTCCGATTGGCTGGGCTTCCATTATGAAGCCGGCTCGGACGTGGCCGAAACTCTAAAAGAAATCCGTGCGCTGGGTTGTAAGTCCTGCCTTACAATAAAACCCAAAACCGAAGCAGAGGAAATTTTCGAATTTCTCCCCCTTTGCGATATGGTGCTTGTTATGTCGGTAGAGCCGGGCTTCGGCGGACAAAAATTTATGCCAAATTCTCTGCCCAAAATACGCGCCCTTAAAGAAGAGGCAAAGCGTCAGGGTCTGAGTATCGAAATCGAGATTGACGGCGGTATAAATGCCGAAACCGCGCCCCTTGCCGTAGAGGCGGGAGCCACTGTTTTAGTAGCAGGAAACTATATTTTCTCGGCCGACGATATTCCTGCCACCGTAAAGGAAATAAAGGCATTATAATTTTGCCAGTATTTCTACTGCATTTTCCTTTATAAGCTCTTTTCCGTATTCTTCCGCTTCGGCTATGCAAAGGGAGGTACGGAAAATTGTATCGGCAAATTCGTAAAGCAGCGAGGTGCAAGAGCTTTGCTCGTACCAAATTGCCAGTCGGTATTTGTTTTTTACCCTGAAAAAACGGCTTTTTGTAATGCTGCAGCCTTCTTTAATCACCTTTGCGGCTCTTATGACGTCGGGTATTTCACTAAACTCAATAACTGCAAAATCATCGGCTTTGGCAGAGCATATTTCTTTTCGACTTTTGGTAAAATATATGTCACAGCCACCAAGCGCGGTTTTAACCACTTCAACAAACATACTGCCGCCGCTCGGCCTGAAATTGCAATTTAAAAGTGCCTTTTTAAACAGTAGCTTTATGGCC
>JAXJWR010000321.1:0-3314 GCA_036307905.1 Acutalibacteraceae bacterium | reverse complement strand
TTATCAGCCTGAGGCTTATATTCCCGGTACCGATACCTATATCGAAAAGGATTCCGCCATAAACGACGAGATAGATAAGCTCCGTCACTCTGCCACCTGTGCGCTTTCTGAACGCAGAGACGTTATAATCGTCGCGTCGGTGTCCTGTATATATTCGCTGGGTAACCCTATTGATTACCGCAGTATGGTAATCTCCCTTCGTACAGGAATGGAAAAGGGAAGGGACTGGCTTATAAAACGCCTTGTAGACCTTCAGTATGAACGCAACGATATAAACTTCACCCGAAACAAATTCAGGGTTAGGGGAGATGTGGTGGAAATATATCCCGCCTACTCCTATGAACTTGCCCTCCGTATAGATTTCTTTGGTGACGAAATTGAGCGTATCTGCGAAATCAACACCGTAACGGGCGAAATTAAGAACATGATGTCCCACGTAGCCATTTACCCCGCATCCCACTATATTGTACCTCAGGACAAAATGAACGAAGCCCTTAAAGATATTGAAAACGAAATGGAAGAAAGGGTAAAGTTTTTTACCGAAGAGGAAAAGCTTATTGAGGCTCAGCGAATTCGCCAGCGTACCGAATATGATGTGGAAATGCTTAGAGAAATAGGCACCTGTAAGGGTGTAGAAAACTATTCCCGTGTACTTTCCCGCAGACCTCCGGGCAGTACGCCGTTTACGTTGCTGGATTATTTCCCCGAAGATTTTTTACTGTTTGTTGACGAATCCCACGTAATGCTCCCACAGGTTAGGGGAATGTACGGCGGCGATAGAGGACGTAAGGATAACCTTATTGAATACGGCTTCCGTTTACCATCGGCCTATGATAATCGCCCCCTTAATTTTGATGAATTTTACAGCAGGATTAACCAGGTAGTATTTGTATCAGCCACTCCCGGTGAATTCGAAAAGGGTAAATCGTCTCAAATTGCCGAACAGGTAATTCGCCCCACGGGACTACTTGACCCTCTTGTCACAGTAAAACCCACCGATGGACAAATTGACGACCTTGTATCTGAAATCAACGAGAGAAGCGAAAAGGGTGAAAGGGTGCTTGTGACCACCCTCACCAAAAAGATGGCCGAGGATTTAACCGACTATCTTAAAAACCTTGATATAAAGGTTCGTTATATGCACCACGACGTGGATACTATGGAACGTATGGAGATTATCCGTGACCTTCGTCTTGGTAACTTTGATGTGTTGGTTGGAATAAACCTTCTCCGTGAAGGTCTCGACATACCCGAGGTGTCCTTGGTGGCAATTCTCGATGCCGATAAAGAAGGCTTCCTCAGAAGTGAGACCTCCCTTATCCAGACCATAGGCCGTGCCGCCCGTAATGAACACGGCGAGGTAATTATGTATGCCGATATTGTCACTCCCTCAATGGAGCGCGCAATAACCGAAACAAACCGCCGTCGTGAAATTCAGGATGCCTACAATAAAGAAAATGGTATCGTTCCAAAATCCATTAAAAAGGACGTTCGCGATATTATCGAAATGTCCTCTAAACCCGACGAGGTTAAATCGGTCAAGAAGATGAGCAGGCAGGAAAAGGATAAACTGATTGCCGTTCTTACCGTCGAAATGAAAGAGGCTGCCCGTATGCTTGAATTTGAACACGCTGCCCACCTCCGCGACCGCATTGCGAAACTTAAGGAGTGAAACCAATGAAAGGAATTGATCAGATTACGACAAAACGACTTTATATCTGTTTTGCTGTTTTATCGATTATGCCCTGCTTTCTTGTGTTTAGTAAAAGTGTTTGGTTTGATGAAACCTACACTCTTGCTCTTATAAAGCATAGTTTTAATGATATTTTTGAAATACTTAAAACTGATATGCATCCACCCCTTTACTTTCTTTCTTTAAAGGTGTTTTGCTCTGTTTTTAGTTACAGTCTTTTCACCACAAAGTTATTCTCTTTGCTTGGATTTATTTTAACTCTTTTGTTAGGACCAACTCTTATTAAAGCAACCTTTTCAAATAAAGCGGCATTTATTTATATGCTAAGTATAGGTGCTGTACCTATGTCTTATTATTTTGCGGTACAGCAAAGGTCGTATTCATTTTGTATTCTGTTTGTAACCCTTTGCTTTGTTTTCGCAATTCGTGTGCTCAGGCACTATAAGCTTTACGATGTTTTGCTTTTCTCGGTTTTTGGTCTGCTTGCTTCATATAATCATATTTACGCCTTGCTTACCTGCGGAGTAATCTTTGCTGTCGTAAACATTACTGTGCTTATAAAAAATCGCAAACAATTATTAAAGGTAATTTTATCTGATATAATTATAATCCTAGGATATCTCCCTCAAATTTCGGTATTGTTTTCGCAGGTGAAAAGCGCATCCTCTGAATTCTGGCTTATGGGTGTTGAGCCGCTGTCTGTCGTTATATTTATAGTTGGTGCTGTACTGTCCGCTTTAGTTTTAATGACCAACAAAAAATTTGAACCTTGCTTTTCGATAATAGTTGTAATGGCAGTTCAAATAATCGGACTTTCCGTAACTGTTTTTGTAAAGCCACTCTATATAGCGAGATACAGTGTAGTAGTTCTTGGTATTTTTGCTTTGCTTGTTGCTATGGTATTACAAAACAACTTTAAAAAAAGTATTTGTATATTTCTTTGTGCTCTCAATATAGTATGTTTTACATCATCTTTAATAATTGAATATGACCCTTCACTTACAAATTTTGTAGACCGTTTTGATAAAAAATTGCATCCGAGCGATACTATAGTATATCTGGACTCTTCTTTCGGTATTGTTTCATATTATTTTCCCGAAAATACTCATATCTGTACATATAGGGAAAATTGGTTTGATGCCTTTGACAATGTCGAAAGCATTGCAAAAAGTAAGGTTGTAAATTCTATCAATGAGCCTGCTTGGCTAATTAAAAATAATAGAAAGACTCTACCCAAGTATATAACAGATAATTTTAAGGTTGAGCTATCAGACAGTTTTAGAAGCGATTTTAATACATTTGATGTATATAGAATTGATTTAAAATAAGCCGCTAAAAGCGGTTTATTTTTTCTTTGCTATTATTGATGTTTTGTGGTAAAATAAAATGAATAAGTATTTATCGGAGGAATCTATGGCGCTTACAGAAATTGTAATTAAGGGTGCAAAGGAACACAATCTTAAAAATGTGAATCTTACCATCCCAAGAGATAAGTTAATAGTGTTTACCGGGCTTTCGGGTTCCGGCAAATCTTCTCTTGCCTTCGATACAATATATGCCGAGGGTCAGCGCCGCTATATGGATACCCTTTCCACATATGCAAAACATTTCATGGGCATAT
>JAXJWR010000320.1:0-3530 GCA_036307905.1 Acutalibacteraceae bacterium | reverse complement strand
TTCCAATATGGGTGTCTTTGATGACCTTCCGGAAACCAACCAAATGACATTATTTTAGTTATAATATATAAAAACGACTGCGTTTGTTTAGCAATTATGTCTAAAAAAGATTACAACCGTATCTAAAAGGTTGCAAATTTGTAACTTTTATGTATAATAAGTAAGGTGCTTGATTACAAGCATGTAACTTTTTTTGGAAGGAATGATTGTTATTCAGGACGCAGTCGTCTCATTTATTGAGAAGATCAAAAGCGCGAAGAGACTCTACAAGTTAATAGCTTTCTTTTGTTTAGCACTTGTCCTTATGGCAGTATCGGTATTTTCTTCCGGAGTGAAGGTTACCTATAACGTAATGTGCGGCGAAAATCTTCTTGCCAACGTTTCTGGTAAGGCCGTATTCGAAGAGGCAATGGAAAAGGCAAACTCTGCCATGTCCGACAGCAGCACTATCGACGGTGTCGAGCTTAAGGCTGTTGTAACCGTTGGTAATAACTCTGCCACCGCAGAAGAACTCAGCACACTCATTCTTAAAAATTCCGCATCCGTTTCCTCAGGCTACGAGGTTGTAGTAGCAGGAAACACCGTTGCTTATATCAGCGATACCTCGGTTTTCGAAGAGGCAAAGAACAACCGCCTCTCCGCCTTCAATGTTGAAGGTGCTCAATGCGAAAGCCGTTTTGCAAAGGACGTAGCCGTCAAGCCTGCTTATTTCCATCTGGAAAAGCTTGCTTCCGATAAGGAAATTAAAAACATAGTAAACGGCTTAGACGTTGTAACCGTAGCTTCCACAAAAACCGTATATACCGTTAAGTACGACACCTTAACCCAGAAGGATTCTACTAAGGATGCAGGTGTACAGGTCGTACTCACCAAGGGTGTAAACGGCTCGGCTCAAACGGTTGAAGAGGTAACCTATATAAACGGAGTAGCCACAGGCGAGCCTCTCGTGTCCGACGTAATGCTTGAATATCCTATCGACGAGGTTCTTCTCATCGGTACTAAAAACGTATTTATAACCTCCACCATCCAGAACGCATCTGCTTCAGGCTTTAGATGGCCCCTTGCAGAGCGCGGTGTTATCACCTCCTACTGGGGCGACGGAAGAAACCATGGCGGTATCGACATTGGTGTTGTTCAGGGAACTTCTGTGGTAGCGGTTAAAGGCGGCGTCGTAGTTGCCGAAGGTTATAGGTCCGACTATGGATATTTCGTAACCATCGACCATGGCAACGGTGTAAAAACAAAATACGCTCACAACAAGAGTAATACCGTATCGGTAGGCCAAACGGTTTCTGCCGGACAGGTAATAGCACTTTCGGGAAATACCGGTCGTTCTACCGGACCCCACCTTCACTTCGAGGTAATCATAAACGGAAACCGTGTAAACCCTGCCTACTATCTTAATCTTGACTAAATTTTAAAGGACTGTATCAATCGATACAGTCCTTTGCTTTTATATCTTACATATTTCGTAAACCGTTTGCTTTATAATCTCTATAAGTTCGGGGTCAGCTCCTTCGGGAATAAAACCACAGCTTTTAACATTTCCTAAAAGTTTTTCATACCAGGTAGCTGCCGCAGCATAGCGACCGTACACTTCCGACAAATGAAATAAATCTCTGTGCAGGGGCGCACCGCCTTTTTGGCTGTCAAACTGTGGAAGATAGCGGAGCTTCTGAATAACTTCACCACAGGGGATTATCATATACGCACCAATAGCTTCGGCCGCCTTGCCGTATGCCTCGGTAAGTTTTTCATACATATCGTTACAGTCGTTATACAGTTCGGGGAATTTTGGATGCTGTGGGTCGTATGCCCAGGTCTGATGAATAAGAATTTTCGAGTTTGGTCGCACGTCTCTGACTCTGGAAATTATCCTGTTTAAATGAGGCTGATAGCTTTCATATTTTCCGCTTAAGTAACTGACTTGCTGAATCGAAATATAATCCCAATCCTGCTGGGTTAAAGCCTCCTGAATAGAGCCCATTTTGTTTTCGTCTTTTATAGTGCCGTTATACTCCATTTTGTAATAGGGCTTATTAAAGAAAAGGTTATATATGTGGGTTTCCAGCGAACAACCGCCGATAAATAAATTTAGTGTATCAATTTCAGCTCCCGTGTGCTGGGCCATATCGTGCAGATAACAGCAGGCATCCTGAGAAAAGCTGTTTCCAATGCATAGTATCTTCATACGCTCACTTCCTTTTTGAAGATTATAACATCAAACACACAGTGGCGCAACATCGATTTTATACGCATTTATAAAGTCAGCGTGTGCCTTATGATAAGACACACGCTGTAAGGTTATTCCTCAGTTTTGCTTTCGTAGTCTTTTATATACTCGTCCAAGAACTTGAATAGATTATTCAGGTCTTCCTCGTTTTCGTTCAGCCACTTTTTATAGTCGAAGTCTGCTCCGCTTTCAAGAAGAGATTTTTCTATTTCTTCCTCGGTCGGTGCCGGTGTCATAGCATCAGTGCTGTTTATAACCTTCATATAATCTGCGGTTGTAAGGTGAGCACCTATAAGCGGGAAAAACTTTTCATATTCGGTATTGCCCTTTTCTAACTCTTCTTTTACGTAAGGAATCGCAAAATAACCGAATTTTATAAATTGCTTTATTTTTTCCTCTGTTTCGATATCACTACCGGCTATTTTAGGCAGTTCATCCTTTGCATATTTCCAATAGGCGTAATAATTATCCGAAGGCCTAATAACACCGTTTTTATACACCGAAACAAAATCATAATAATCCACCCGTAAACTATAGGAAACTGTGTATGTGCGAAATTCGGACAACTCTATTCCAACAGCAACGTTATTTTTTCTGCTTTCTTCGGTAGATTGGCCTCGCTCATTCTCTATAGATTTGCAGATAAGTACGGGAATTCCTTTTAGGTCAATTGCAGACAGTTTATCTACACCATCCCTTACATCACGATAATGGATATTAGATGCCCAGGGAATAGAAGTGAATACTACACCGTCCACAAATTCATTATAACTTTGTTGTTCTTCTGCGGTTAATATAGCATCTAATAAGCCTTTCGTTTCTTCTGTTTCACAAGAAATCATCGTACAAACCAGGAATGCAGATATCAGTACGTAAAAAATTTTTTTGATTACCTTCATAGGTTTATCTCCTTTTTATGCATATGGGTCGGTAAAATATCTTATAGGCATGCCATAACCATGTGTAATACAAACCACCGGAATCATCCCTTATCTCTTTTCGTTTCTATTATAGCACAAATTACCATTCACCACCAGTGTTTTTTGAGAAATCTACATAACTCTTGTTGCAACATTAAATCACATTCAAAACTTGACTAATCTACCATATATGGTGTATAATATTACCATCTATGTACAAGGAGTAATGTTTGTGGCTAAAACTGTAAAAGAATACGGAAACGACAGTATAACCCAACTTAAAGGCCCCGATCAGGTTAGATTGCGCCCTGCAGTTATCTTTGGTTCGGACGGCGTTGACGGTTGCGCACATTCCATTTTTGAGATCATTTCCAACT
>JAXJWR010000319.1:0-1414 GCA_036307905.1 Acutalibacteraceae bacterium | reverse complement strand
ACCATATCGGGAATCATCATACACTCAACAGTAGGATCGGAAGCAGTATGAATAAACATAACAGTTTTACTTAAAGCACCGCCTTTGGAAAGTGCGTCCTTAAAATAAAGAAAGTCGTCATATTTAAGTCCCATACCGCCAAGAACGATTACATCAGCTTCTGCCTGCATTGCAATTCGGGCAAGAAGTTGGTTGTACGGCTCGCCCGAAATGGAGAAAATGGGCAGCTTCTGAGAAACAACCAAGGTATTGAACATATCAATCATAGGAATGTTGGTTCTCATCATTCGGTTGGCAAGAATACGTTTAGTGGGATTAACAGAGGGGCCGCCAATGGGTTTCATATTTTCGTTAAGTGCAGGCCCTTTATCTCTCGGCTCACCTGAGCCGTTGAATATACGGCCTAATAAATCTTCACTAAAAGATACACGCATTTCGTGACCGAGAAACCGCACTTCATCTCCTGTAGAAACACCCTGACCTCCGGCAAAGACCTGCAGAGAAACAATATCTCCCTCGATCTTATTTACCTGAGCCAACGACTTGCCAAAACGTGTATTGATCTGTGCCAATTCTTTATACTTGACGCCGTTTGCTCGGACAGTAATAACGTTACCAGTAATGGATTCTATTCGATTATATACTTTGTTCACGTTCAGTCACCATCCTTTAATAGTTTTTCGACCGTTGCGGCCAATTTACCGTCACCCTGACGATACAATGCATCAATCTCGGTTTCTGCTTTTTTGAAAGCTTCACTCTCAAACTCAGTATAGTTCCAGTCAATAAATTTCTGACGCATACGGTTAAAGAAGCTACGTGCGTCGTCTTTGTTTCCGACAGCGTAACTGCTGCCCAGAACATATACCAACTTATCGGTAACATAGCGTTGACGCAATCTTCCACAGTTTGCCTCAACCAAGTCGAAGGAGTTCTGTTGCAGATAAACAGCATCGAGCATTTCGGATTTTAAATAGGTAATGTAATCTAAAAGGGTAGTACCTTCTTCACCGACAACCTTCATCATAGAGCCGATCTCGTCACCGTGATGAAGAATGCCTTTACAAAATTTTAATTTCTCGCCGTCAATAACGCTGTTATATTTCGACCAAGAGATAAGAGGATCAATAGCTGGATACTTTCTTGCATCTGAACGCTCACGGGAAAGACCATGGAAAGCTCCTACAACTTTTAAGGTCGCCTGTGTGACGGGTTCTTCAAAGTTACCGCCTGCAGGGGATACCGTACCGCCAATGGTAACGGAACCGGTACTGCCGTCAGGCAAGCGGACATAACCTGCTCTTTCGTAAAATGCTGCTATATACGATTCAAGATAAGCAGGGAAAGCCTCTTCACCCGGAATCTCTTCAAGTCTGCCTGACATTTCACGAAGAGCCTGTGCCCAACGCGATGT
>JAXJWR010000318.1:0-11246 GCA_036307905.1 Acutalibacteraceae bacterium | reverse complement strand
TTTCACAGTAGATGACCTTTTCTTCCTAAAACGCGGCGGACGCCTTTCGGGTACAGTGGCCATAGTGGGCTCCATTCTGGGCATAAAACCCCTGCTTCACGTAAGCGATGAAGGAAAACTTATAAACATCGGAAAAACCCGCGGAAGGTCAAACTCCATCGAATGGCTGGTAAGTCAGATGGGCGAGCAGGGTACCGACCTTAAAAATCAGGACATCTTTATAGTTCACGGCGACTGCATCGAAGAAGCCGAGCTTTTGGCCGACAAGATAAAGAAGGCATACAAGGTTAAGAGCATTACCATAAACTACGTAGACCAGGTAATCAGCTCCCACTCGGGTCCCGGAACCCTTGCCGTATTCTTTATGGGTAAAGAAAGATAAAAAATTAAACCGCTTGGGTTTCGCCCAAGCGGTTTTTGTTATTCTGCCGTAGTTTGGCGGTCAGGCTTTTTGCTGATATGGTCGCCCAAAATCTTATAAAGGGCGGCGGCAACGGGTACTCCCAGGAGCATTCCCAAAATCCCCATAATTCCTCCGCCAACCGTAACGGCGGCCAGAACCCAGATTGCGGGAAGTCCGATGGAAGAACCTACCACTCTGGGGTAGATAAGGTTTCCTTCGATCTGCTGGAGGATAACAAGATAGACTATAAACACCAGCGCCTTTATGGGTGATACGGTGAATATCATAAAAGCACCGATAGCTCCGCCCACGTAGGCACCTGCAATGGGAACCAAAGAAGTAAAGGCGATAAGTGCGCCTATCATTGCGGCATAGGGCAGACGGAATATCCACATTCCCAGGGCGCAAAGCACACCAAGAATAACCGCCTCGGTGCACTGGCCTACAATGTACTTTTTGAAGCTGTTGTTAAGCACGTCAATAACGTATTTCACCTTACCGTAAAGGGTAGGCTTCATATAACGTTTCATAACAATGTCTGCCTGGCGACCCAGCTTTCTTTTGCCAAGGAGAAGATATACGGCAAAAATCACGCTTAAGAATGCGGTTATAAATCCGCCGACAACCGAGGAAACTATGCTGATTACCACGTTTACGATGTTGGTAACACCCGAAGTGAGGGCGCCGAAGAACTGGCCCACAAGGTTTTTCCAGTCGATACTGTTAAGAGCGGCTATTATATCCTCGGGGAGGATGTCGTAATTCGCCAAAGAAGCTACAACCGAGGCCATTGCGCCGGGGATTTTGTTGATGAGCAGTTGAATACAGGATTTCAGCTGAGGCAGCACAATAACGATAACAAGCGTTATAACTGCCAACAATGCCACTATCGAGGTCAGAAGGCAGACGGGGCCTCTTGTTTTTTCAGCCCACTTTTTATTGCTTTTGGGGAAATACCAACCCTCGAACATGGTCATAAGAAGGTTTACTATGTAGGCGATGGCACAGCCTACCAGCAGGGGAACAAGGGAACCGAACACGGTCAGGAGCACCCCTGAAACCGCAGGCCAATAATAGATGGCCAGAAACAGCACAAATATGCCGATTCCCAGCTTTGTTATTGTTTTAGCATCAATTTTCACTAGCCTTCCTCCTACTTAAAAACGTATCTGTAATAGTCTTTTTCAAGAATTTTCGCAGACATTTTAAACTTATTGTTTACTACCGCAATCATTCCCCTTACGTACTTATCCTCGTCCTCCTGAGTGGCGAAAGCATCTTGACTGAAGGGGGTAAAGATTTTGGTTGTGGAATCGTATTTGCCCAGGTTTGTAATAAAGGAGCGGTTGCTGAACACCACAAGACCTTCCTCGGTGGACATTACGTCGCTTCCCATAAGCAGACGGGAATCGTACTCGAAGCCAAACAGATTAAGTATGGTGGGAAGAATATCTACCGAATAGCAGTATTTGTCAACCTTGGGCGGATTTGCCGTACCCTGACAGTAGAGCAGCCAGCAGCTCTCGTAAAGCTCGAAAGAGGTTTCTACCTTGTGACCCAGCATTTCGGTCCAGATGGCATATTTGTCTCCCTCGTCCTGCTCGAGTCCGTAGGGGTAATGGTCGGGGGTTATGGAAATAACCGTTTTATCGGCTATGCCCGCATCATTAAGGGCCTTAAGCAGATGCTCCATCGCCCTGTCAAGCTCGATATTGCAGGCGTAGTAGGCCTTTAATGTATCGGAGCAGGTAAGATCTTTTACGGCATCCCAGTTTTTGGCCGTCATCATATTGCCGATTCTGGAATATTCAAGATGTCCGCTTACGGTCATATAATATGCGTGGAAGGGCTTATCGGAGGAGAGATACTCAGGCAGAGATCCTGAAACCATCTCCAGATCCGACTGGGGCCATACCTTTTTAACGTACTTTTCCACGCCTGTTCCCATTCCCTTATAGTTATAACCCATATTGGGATGAGAAACGTCGCGGTGATAATAGCTGTGGGTGTTGTTATGGTAGGCATAGGTGTTTTCTATTCCTATGCTTCTGAACATATTGCCAAGGCAGAAGGGCATATAGTTGTTGCCCGAACGGTAAAAGCTCCACACACCCGATTTAGGTATAAGACCTGTGCAGGCGGTATATTCGCCGTCGGAGGTGGAAACGCCCCAAATGGGGGTATAGAAGTTGGAGAAATCCCAGCCCTCCTGCTGCATCTTATATAAGGTGGGGGTAAGCACCGGGTCGATAGCGTAGGGCGAAAATCCCTCAGCCGTAATTGAGATAAGATTATAGCCCTTATACATTCCCGTATATTCGTTTTGGTATGTAGGCTTTTTCGAGCCGAAATACTCGTTCATAAGGACAAGGTTTTTGTCGCTTTCTCCTTCGGAGAGGGCGGTAAAATCAATATCCATCTGATTGGGTTTATAAACAACAGGCTCGTCCTCTTCCTCGTCGGAAGGCTGGTCAGGGGTGTCGGGCTCGGGCTCCAGCTCTACGTTCTGCTCCACACCGATAAGATTATACTTTATATCCAGAACCTCGGTGCGCAGAAGTCCGAAATTGTTGGCCGAAAGATTGGGGTCGAAAAGTCCGCCCTGTATAGGTGCCAGCGACGGCACCAGGGCAACAATGCCAATAGTTATAAACTGAAGGGCAAAAGAGCATACAAAAACTGCAATGAACCACAGGTAGTGGCACTTCTCAAACTCGATATTCTTACCTATGGGGGTAAATACAATAACGGCGGGAACCGAAAGCAAAAGTATGGCAGGAATGCCGCCCACAATAGCCTTTATGGTGTTTTCCACAATACCCGTTTCAATTATCTGTCCTGCTCCGCCTGCTTTAAGGGAGAACACAATAAGAAAATTATTGAACACGCTGTGATAAATTATCTGTGTGGCAAAAAGCACACCCAGAACACACATTACGGTGCCGGCAAAGCGCCTTGCAGCCTTTTCCGAAAAGAGGGTACTGATGCCATACAGTCCCAGACCCGTAGCCGCCGAAAAAAAAGTTATGAATATAAGGCCTAAGCCGAAAAAATTATTTTGGGTAAAAAGACGAAGGATAAGCTCCATATATAAAACCGAGCAAGGAAAAAGAAGCCACGGTTTGATTTTTATATCTGTAAGTTTCAAAATATCACACTCCAAATTAGAGTATAACACTTCTGTCGAATAATGTCAATTTATTCGGAGTGGTATTCAAGGTCGAAAAACTTTAGATACCCGTCTCCTATTATTACTGCACTTCTTTTGTCGTCGAACATGGTTTTACGCATCTCCTCATAGGCGGTGCATATGGAAAAATATCCTGCCGCAAAGCAGAGAATGACCGTGGCGGTTACCGCGACGGTCTTGAAAAATATTTTTACATCCTGTACGTCTATTTTCATTTAAGTGTGTTCAGCAGACTGAGCAGGGATTTTCCCGCCAGCTCTGCCGAGTAACAAGCCTCCTCAAAGGTATTGGCATCGGTTCCCACCTCAAGTATCATAGAGCCTGTGGTGAGATTTTCGTTATATCTTCGGGATGCAAAGGCCAGCGGTCGGGCAAGGCCGGGATAAAGGGCCTCCATGGTTTGCTGATAGCGAATGGCCAAGCGGAAGTTTTCCCTCCAGTTAGGGAAGCCCGTTACGCTACCCGTCTGACTTCCCATTACCAGCATTACCTGGGCCGCCTTTTTGCCACCTATCGTTACGGTAGGCTTGCATTTGTCCGAAGTGTTCATAGCGATAGAGTCGCGGTGGACGTCTACCACTATTTTTATTGACGGATATTTGTCTAAATATTCATTTAGTGTTTGGGCCGCGCGGGAATAACTGCCGTTATAGGCAGGGTGGTCGTGTTGGGTGCGGTCGTGAAGGACACCGATTCCCCCATCGTTTAAAATATCGGCAATAATTTCACCGATATGGGTAACGTTTTTTGAATTGTCGGTGTTTCTGGACTTGTCGGCAGAGGTGTAGTAATTCTTAGCCGAATCCATATAGCTTTCGGTGGCGTGGGTATGAACAATAAGCACCTGCGGCCGACTGTCGGCGGAAAGCTTTGTTCCCCAGCCTGCCGCCAGTTCTTCCTTTAGGTTCACCGAAAGGCCTGTAGAGTTTTTAAGGTAAATTCCGTTATAGCTGATACCTGCCCGATAGGGGGACAAAAATTGCTCGTAAATTTTACCCAAGGCTCCACTCGGTACTGTATTTACCGCCACCGAGGAGGACGATAGACTGCTTTTGTCCGACGAGGGCGAGGTAGGGGTCGAGGATGACGGTGCGGTGGAAAGGGTGTACCCCTTAAGTGGTGTCATTCCTACCTCCTGCAAGGCTGTATCCCGCGGGGCATCCCCCAAGAGAAAGGCTGTAGCCGAAAAAGAAAATGCTCCCAAACACAAAAGGGCTGTTAAAATAAGGGGGAGGGCCCCCACAAGCTTCTTCATACAAACACCTCCGTACATTTATTTGTATGAAAAAGAAAGAAAAAATATTATCGTAAAAAACACTTGCATTTTTCGGACGTTTGTGCTAATATACTAAGTGCTTTAACTATAAGTGTGCCCTGTCACACAAAAAAACTGAGGGAGGTGTAACGATGCCCAATATTAAATCCGCTAAGAAACGTGTATTAGTAAACGCCGCTAATTACGAGCGTAACAAGGCTTACCGTTCCGGTCTGCGCACAGCTATCAAAAAGGCAAATGCCGCTATTGATGCAGGTGCGGCTGATATGGACGTTGCTGTAAAGGTTGCCGTTAAGAAGATTGACCAGGCTACCGCTAAGGGAATTCTTCACAAGAACACCGCAAGCAGAAAGAAGTCCGCTCTTGTTTGCAGCATGAACAAAGCCAAGGCTTAATTTGTCTGATTCCCAGTCGGCAGAGCAATCTGCCGACTGTATAGACAAGCCTCAGCTTTAATACACAGTCGCACCGTTTTTAACGGTGCTTTTTTTATTTTATAATAAGAACTATAAGCCCCAAACATACTCCGCACAAAATTCCTGCCAGTACGTCTTTTATAAAATGAACACCGAAAACAACCCTTAAAAAGGCGATAATCAAGGTCATTATGCCCACAACAATGCCGACGGCGGGGAAAACAAGGCCCATATGAAGGCTTATTATCGCCCCTGAAAAGGCGTGTCGGCTGGGGAAGGCTTTTCTGCCCTTTTCGCGGCTTATAAGCGGCTCGAATCCGAACTTTTCATAGGGCCTTTCTGCGTTTATTATAGCCCGTAGCAGGCTTACTGCACAAAGGCTTATAAAACAGACTACGGCGGATTTCCACCAGAAGTCGTTTTTTTGCCAAAAAAGCCAAACAAGAAACACGGGGTAAAGCATATAGATTGCCCGTTCAAGGGCCTTTTGCACCGTGGCCGCTACTTTTAAAAGTCCGCTTCGGCGGGAAAAGAATTCGGCCGCCGAAAGGTAAAGGTTTTTATCCATCGGTATCCTCTTTTATTGTTACGTTATAGAATTTTATAAGAAAATTGCCGTTTTCTATTTGCGCCTCCAGGGGAAGCCCCGTGGGGGAAAGGGTGAACTCTGTTTTCTTGCCCTCGGCATCCAGGGTGAGTATACCGTCGGAGTTTGCCGTAAGTCCTTCCTGAGAAGCATCCAGCATTGCGCGGTAGAATTTATCCATCAGCGCAGAAAAGGGCATACTCCCCTCTACGGGGGTGTAGGATATACCTTTATATTCCACCGTTGTACCCGAAGGAGTTATGGTGAAGTTAAGGTCCTTCAGCTCCTCGGGAGAGGTGATGGTCGCCTTAAGGGTTTTGTCCCTGCCCAGCTCCCCTTCCAGGCTGTAGTTTTCGTTATAATAGGTCATTTCGGCGCGGAAGGAAATTCCGCAAAGCTGTGGCTTTACCGCCGAAGACGAGCAGGCGGTAAGCATCAGACAGATAACAAGCAGTAGAGGGAAAAAATATTTTTTCATACAAGCGCCACCTTTTCGGGGTCAAGGCGCATATTAGATAAATCGGTAAAGCTCCTCTATCATATCCGAGGGGGTCATTGCGTTTTCGCTTAGTCTGAGCTTTGCCGCATCCCCTGCCGCAGAGTGCAGCCAGACTGCAGACGTTGCTGCGACGGCAGGGTCTAACCCCCGTGCCAGAAGCGCCAGAAGAATTCCTGCCAGCATATCGCCGCTGCCTGCGGTTGCCATTCCCGCATTACCGATAAGATTTACCCACATTCTGCCGTCGGGAGCGGCTACAAGGGTATTTGAACCCTTAAGCACCAGATATACTCCGTATTCCTCGGCAAAACGACGGGCAATGTTTATTCTGTCCCCTTCCACCTCTTTGGGAGAGACCCCCAAAAGCCGTGCCATTTCGCCGGGATGAGGGGTAAGCACAAGGGGCGCCTTGACCTGTTTAAGTAATTCTATGCGGTTTGCCGCAAGATTTATACCGTCAGCGTCAAGGATGGTGGGTACGGCAGAGGAAATCAGCAGTTCCTCTATAACTCTTCCCGTTTGAGCGGCCGTTCCTATTCCGGGCCCTATAAGTAGGGCGCTTGAACCGATTAAAGCCGCTTTGAGGGTAGTAAGGTCTGCCACAGAGTAGTTTTCGGGACTGTTTTTGCAGGGCACAAGCACCGCTTCGGGTAAGCTGCAGGCACAAACGGAATAGTTTTCCGAAACGCAGGCCATTTTTAAAATTCCCAGGCCCGACCGAACCGCGGCGCGACCCGCAATTACCGCTGCCCCCGGCATACCGTAGCTGCCCGCCACCGAAAGTGCCGTTCCAAAACTGTTTTTATGGCTGTTTTTATCTCTGGGTGGGATGTTTGGTTTTTCTATGACCTTTATTTCTGCACCTGCCTCAACAAAGCATTGGTCGCTGATTTCAATGTCGGTACAAATAACCTCGCCGCACAAAGCGGAGGACGAGGGTAAAATATGACAGGGCTTTAATGCCCCGAAGGTTACCGTACACTTTGCAGGAAGCACAGAGTTCTTAACCTCTCCGCTGTCGCAGGAAATTCCGCTGGGAATGTCTACGGCATAGTCGGAAAAGGCTATAACCGACGCTATATGAGAAAGGGCAGCGTCCTCGCCCCCTGAAAATCCGGTGCCGAAAACGGCATCTATAACTATATCGGGTCGGTCGTTTGCAAGTTTTTGGGCAAGGCCTTCAAGGTTTATTATATCGGTCTCTTTTGGAAGAAGAGAAAAGGCCTTTTTAGCGCTGTCGGTAGCAGGCGCGCCGTGGGTAAGCACTACCGTAACAAGGGCACCCATTTCTGCAAGCGCTTTAGCCGCAACAAAACCGTCGCCGCCGTTATTGCCCTTAGAGCAAAGCACAAGAACGGTTTTGCCCGCAACCTCTGCCCTATGGGATATAACCGCGGCCACCGACCTTCCTGCAGTCAGCATCAGGTCGAACCAGTCTTTTCCCTCTTGTACCGCCAATTCCTCTGCGAGGCGCATCTGTGACCTGTTGACAAGATACATAACTTACCTCTTAATACTTTGCAAGACGGGGTACAGCCTTCTCGATAGCCTCGCGAATACGCTCGTCGGGTGCGATTACCAGCATAATCTGACCCCTGTTGCGGTCCTTGGCAATAAGATAGATTTGACCCTCGTCATCGGGATTGCAGTATACAAAGGTTTCCTTAACCGAGCCGGGGGCGGGCTGTCCCTTGAATTCGCCCATTTTTTCAACCTTGCCGCAGTTTATGGAAACCATACGCTTTCTGCTGCTTCTGGCGGTGATTTTATCTACATCCAAATCGCCGTTGGTGAAGATGTATTCAAACTCCACCGAAAGCATGGTGATAAGCTTATAGCCGCCCCAAACAGCGCCCACGATTACCAAAAAAGCAATAGCGGGAGCGGTAAAAAGAGAAAGCCATAAAAGACCCAGCACCACAAAAAGGTCTACGATTATTATGGCTGCAATCATAGCCTTTGCCTTGCCGTTCATTTTAATTTTGATTATCTGCTCGTAAAAAGTATCCATATAAAACCTCTTTTTATGCTTTATTTCTTTTATTATACATCAAATATGCCCACCCTTGCAACCATTAAAATAAACCCGATATTGCAAAAAGTTTTTTTGGGGTGTATATTATATACAAAAGAGAGGAAGGGAGGATATTATGAAAAAAATACTGAACTCCATTATGGACATCGGTGAACAAATGCTGCTATGCGGCGCAGAGGTCAGCCGTGTGGAGGACTGTATCCGTCGTATGGGCTCTGCCTACGGAAGTATGCGAACTGACCCTTTTATCATCACCTCCAGTATGGAGGTAACCCTGATTGACAGTTCAGGGGTTTCTCATACACAGACACGGCGCATTTCGGCTATTGACAACGATATTGAAAAGCTGCACCGTCTTAATGCCCTTGTGCGTAAAATCTGCGAGACCGCTCCAAGCTGTGAAGAAATTAACGCAGAGCTTTCCTCTATCATCAAAACGCAAAAATATCCCTTCCCTGTGCAAATACTGTCTTATGCCGCCATCTCGGGCGGATTTACGGTATTTTTCGGCGGTGGAATTTTGGAATGCCTGCTTGCGGTGGGTATAAGTGTAATTCTGACCTTTGTTGCAAGGCTCAGCGAAAAAGGAAATCTTAATCGTATTTTTTCGAAGTTTTTCTGCTCCTTTGTGGCAGCCCTTATTGCCCTGGCGCTGGTGCGTTTCGGCGTGGTTTCTAAAGCGGACAATATCATCATCGGCAACATAATGCTCCTCATTCCCGGAGTTGGTATAACCACCGCCCTTCGTGACCTTTTTGTGGGTGACAGCATTTCAGGTGTCCTTCGAACCATCGAAGCGGTGCTTTTTGCCCTTGCAATAGCAGGCGGATACTTCCTTGCCGCCTTTATTATAGGAGGGTAACATAATGACCGACGCTTTAATTCAGATTTTTACAGGTTTTATAGGCTCTTGCGGATTTGCGCTCCTGTACAACATCCGTGGAATTCGGTTCTGGTTTGCAGGACTTGGCGGTTTGCTCTCATGGAGCTTCTATCTAACGTTAAACACCTTTATCCCCAACGAATTTCTTTGCTATTTTATAGTTGCGGTGCTTATTTCGGTCTATGCCGAAATAATGGCTCGCTTTCTCAAGACCCCAACCACCACCTTTATTATGACCAGCCTTATCCCCCTTGTTCCGGGAAGTGCTCTTTACTACACCATGACCCATGCCTTTTCGGGTAATGTTCAAGGCTTTATCGAAAAAGGGATACAAACTGTGGGCCTGGCAGGGGCGCTGGCCGCGGGAATAATAACCGTTGCAGGCTTTATGAGGCTTATACTTCAAAAAAACAGCGATAAAAAATGAGATATGCAGTAAAACCATACTGCATATCTCGTTTTTTATTTTATATATTCTTTAATTACCGGCAGAAGAGCCTTTGCCATATAGAAAAAGCCTATATCGGTGGGGTGGCAGTTGTCCACCAGGGCGGCCTCTGCCACTTCCTTTGGAATAAGCTGGTCGCCCCTTATAAAGTGAATATTTTTATCCCCTTCGGCGATTGCCCTTTGGTAGGTGCGATTTATTATCTCCCTGCGAACAACCTCTTCCTCCGAAAGGTGATATTTGGGGCGGCTCATAAGAATTATTGGCAGGTCGGGGTGAGCATCTCGCACCCTTTTATAACCGTTATAGTGGGTTCTTTCCAGATGCTCGGTGTTCGGGGCGTTGTGGTCGTAATCGTAAACAAACACGCTCATATCAAGGCCTGCGATGTAGTCCATCATCACATCCTCTGCTCTGGCACTTCCCGAAAAGCCGAGGTTTATATAGTCGGTTTTAAGGTCTTTGTGAACTATGGCCTGATAGCAGTTTCCCGGACGGCTGGCGCAGCCTCCCTGGGTGATGGACGAGCCGTAATAAACAACGGGAGGGGTGTTAAGCGGCTCGGCCGCTTTAAGCGTGCTGCCCTTTTCTATGCCGATATAAACCTTTTTGGTGCAGTTATAAAGAGGCATATTTATATTTATTGTTCGCTCCTGGGCAGAGGGGAGGTTTACAACGCTTTCGTAGCCTCCGTCATACCCGAGGGGAGGAACAAAGGTGCCGAAATAACGCATATACCCTTCAAAACTGCCGTAAAGGTCGAAGCCCGACACACCTGCATAGGCAATATGGGGCATACCGCCGCCGTTTGCCATTTCGGCGATAAGGGCAATTCTTTTACTGTCGGTTACAAAGCGAATTCTTCCGCCAGCCGAATGATTGTTAAGTCCCTTTACACCCTCGTTGGTGACGTCGGCCACCTCCCGGGGGAGACGGATGAAGTTGTCGCCGTCGCGGTAGACACCCCTTATATCAAAAGGGGCCTCCTCTATGTCGTAAAAATCGAAACAGGCTTTAACCTGTGGGTCAAGGGCGTGGGAAACCTTTAAGTTTTTATCAATATCGGCAGTTTTTACCATATTGCGCCTCCAAATACTTTTTATTTATAATACTACAGCGAAAAGGCCTTTTCAAGGGTTTACAAGAAAGATTTTTTATTATAAAATAGGCCTATAATGCTATATCAACTCTCAAACAATAAAATATGTTTCCGACTTCTACAACCATTATAAATCAAAGGAGATAAAAATGGATAATATAATTTTAATCGGTATGCCCGGCTGCGGCAAGTCCACCGTCGGGGTGCTGCTTGCAAAGCTTATGGGCTATGATTTTATTGATACCGACCTTATAATTCAGCACGCCGAAGGAAAAAAGCTGTTCGAGATTTTAAGGGACAGCGGCAGCGAGTATTTTTCCCGACTGGAAAACAGCATAAACAAAAATCTGCAGGCCAAACGGACGGTAATCGCCACGGGTGGAAGCGTCGTTTACGAAAAGGAAGCTATGG
>JAXJWR010000317.1:0-4017 GCA_036307905.1 Acutalibacteraceae bacterium | reverse complement strand
TAAAGGGAGCTGGATTTTTGCGTAGCAAAAAGACTGAGGGATTGACGAAGGGACTTACCTAAAATGCAGAATGTAATAGGTTTCGGGGGTCAGGGGCGGATACCGAAGCAATTTTGTTTTCGGTATCCGTTACTCTTTTATCCGCCGCAGGCACCTCTCCCTCGGCCCTAACCCCTAGGCACTAAAAAATCTGTTTTTGTTGCTAAAATAAAATAAGTATGATAAAATAATATATTAGTAAAAAAACGGAGGTGAAAATATGGCAGAAAAGACCATTGCCGCAATATCCACACCTGCAGGGCAGGGCGGTATCGGCGTTATAAGAATCTCGGGCGAGGAGGCAATAACCGTTGCCGACCGTGTATTTAAGGCCATTTCGGGAAAGAAGCTTTGCTCCCTTTCGGGCTACACCGCCCTTTTCGGCCATATTTACGACGGGGAGGAGCTTATAGACGAGGCGGTTGCCACCGTATTTCTGGCACCTAAAAGCTACACCGGCGAAAACGTTTGCGAGCTTTCCTGCCACGGCGGACAGTACGTAACCGCGACGGTTCTAAGGGCCTGTCTTTCCGCAGGAGCAACCCTTGCCGCTGCGGGCGAATTTACAAAACGTGCCTTTCTAAACGGCAAGCTCGACCTTATCGAGGCCGAAAGCGTTATGGGTCTTATCTCGGCAGGCAGCCGACAGGAGCTTCAGCTTCAGCTAACGGCCAAGCAGGGTGCCACAGGCAGAGCCATTGAGAAAATCGAGGCCGCCCTTTTAGAGCTTTCGGCAGATTTTGCCGCATATAGCGACTATCCCGACGAGGATTTGCCCGACCTTGCCCCCGAAAACTTTTTAAGACTGCTAACCTCGGCGAGGGAAGGCCTTTCGGCTCTGCTTTCCACCTTTGATGCAGGAAAGGTTATTCGCGAGGGGCTAAAAACCGCCATTATAGGAAAGCCCAACGTGGGCAAGTCCACCCTTATGAATATGCTTTCGGGCGAGAAACGTTCCATCGTTACCGATATTGCGGGAACCACCCGTGACGTTGTTGAAAACACGGTGTCGTTCGGCGGACTTACTCTTATTCTGGCCGATACTGCAGGCATCCGCTCCACCGACGACCCGGTAGAGGGCGTGGGGGTAGACCTGGCAAAGGAACGCATTGCATCCTCACAGCTGGTGCTGGCCCTTTTCGACGGCTCTGCCCAATCGGATGCCGACGACAGCGATATTTTATCCCTCTTATCCCCCGAGAACACGGTAATAATTTTAAATAAATCCGACAAGGGACAAACCCTTTCTGAAGGTGATTTCCGGGGCTTCCGCGTGGTCACCCTTTCCGCAAAGGAGGGTCACGGCGCCGAGGAGCTTAAATCGGCAATAACCGAAATAGCAGGCACCGCCGAGCTTGACCCTTCGGCCGCGGTAATTCTCAGCGAACGTCAGCGCGACCTGGCACAAAAGGCTCTTTCCGCCGTTTGTGAGGCCGAAAATCTGCTTAGCGCGGGCTACACCATAGATGCGGTGTCGGTCTGCGTGGACGAAGCTCTTTCGGTGCTTTACACCATAGACGGAAAAAGGGTCACCAACGAGGTTGCCGACGAGGTTTTCAGAAGGTTTTGTGTAGGAAAATAACTTCATTTACATAAAGGATGATATAATTTTGAACTATTTTGCAGGAGAGTTTGACGTTGCCGTTATCGGTGCCGGTCACGCAGGTATAGAGGCCGCCCTGGCCGCCGCCAGACTGGGTCAAAAAACGGTGATGTTTTGCATAAATCTTGATTCTGTGGGCAATATGCCCTGTAATCCCTCTATCGGAGGCACCGCAAAGGGTCATCTTGTGCGAGAAATTGATGCTCTGGGCGGTGAAATGGGTGTTGCCGCCGATAAAACCACCCTTCAAAGCCGAATGCTGAATCTGGGCAAGGGCCCTGCAGTTCATTCCCTTCGTGCCCAGATTGACCGCAAGGCCTATACCGCACTTATGAAGCATACGGTAGAGCTTCAGGACAATCTTATACTTAAACAGGCCGAGGTTACCGACCTTACAAAGGACGAAAAGGGATGGCACTGCGTCACCCGTCTGGGTGCAGATTACCTCTGCAAAACGGTTATTCTTGCAACGGGAACCTTCCTTGCAGGCAAAATATTTGTAGGCGAGGTAAATTATTCGGGAGGACCCGACGGTCTTTTTGCCGCCGAGGGTCTTTCGGATGCCCTTTCAAAGCTGGGTATACCCCTTCGCCGCTTTAAAACGGGAACACCTGCAAGAGTGCTTCGTTCCTCCATCGATTTTTCCGAGCTGGAGGTTCAGCCCGGCGACGAGAGGATAATTCCCTTCTCTTATAAAACCGTAAAACTGCCTGAAAACAGCGTGGTTTGTCATATAAGCTACACAAACGACGACACAAAGCAGGTAATTCTTAAAAATATTCACCGCTCACCCCTCTATTCGGGTGTAATCGAAGGGGTAGGGCCTCGCTATTGTCCCTCTATCGAGGACAAAATTATGCGCTTTGCCGACAAAAAACGGCATCAGCTTTTCATCGAGCCCTGCGGAGCAGATACAGAGGAAATGTATCTTCAGGGAATGTCCTCCTCCCTGCCCGAGGAGGTTCAGTTTCAGATTTATCATTCCATAAAGGGTCTCGAAAATGTGCAGATTATGCGCAACGCCTATGCCATAGAATACGACTGTGTCGACCCCCTTGCCCTTACTGCATCCCTTGAATTTAAGGACCATTCGGGTCTTTACGGTGCAGGCCAGTTCAACGGCTCCTCCGGCTACGAGGAGGCGGCCGCCCAAGGCCTTGTGGCAGGCATCAATGCCGCGCGAAAAAACATGGGGCTGGCCCCTCTTGTGCTTTCCCGCGCATCCTCCTACATAGGCACACTTATAGACGACCTTGTAACCAAGGGTTGTTCTGACCCCTACCGCATGATGACCTCCAGAAGCGAATATCGCCTGTTACTTCGTCAGGACAATGCCGACGAAAGACTTATGCCCATCGGCCGTGAAATCGGACTTATAGACGAAGAAACCTATGAAAAATTCCTCTCCAGAAAAGCTATGAAGGAGACAGAAATTCAGCGACTTCGCGCAACCACCGTAGCTCCCTCCGAAAAGATAAACGCAATTCTTGAAGGGCTGGGCACAACACCCCTTTCTACCGGAATAAAGCTGGCCGAGCTTATTAAGCGACCCGAGGTATCCTATTTCGATTTGGCCGAGGCAGACGAGAATCGTCCCGAACTGCCCTATGAAGTCTGCCTTAAGGTAGAAACCGAAATTAAATACGAGGGATATATCGCCCGACAGCAGGCACAGGTTGACGATATGCTGAAGCTGGAAAGCAAAAAGCTCCCTCGCGACATTGATTACAGTCAGATAGAGGGTTTGCGCCTGGAAGCCAGGGAAAAGCTTAACCTCGTGCGTCCCGAAAATATTGCTCAGGCATCCCGAATATCGGGGGTCAGCCCCTCCGACGTATCGGTGCTGAGCATCTGGCTTTCTAAAAAGCGAAGGGAGGAAAACTCGTGAATTATCCCATAGAGCTGATGCTCCCCACCCTGGAGGAAAAGGGAATTGCCCTTAACCGGGAGGCGGCAGAAAGGCTGGACAAATATGCCGCTTTGCTTGTGGAGTGGAACGAAAAAATGAACCTCACCGCCATTACCGACCCCGAGGGTATAGTAATTAAACACTTTCTCGACAGCGCGCTACTGCTTAGTCAGGTGAACATACCGCAAGGCGCAAAGGTGGTAGACGTGGGAACGGGAGCAGGCTTTCCCGGCATGGTGCTTAAAATTCTCCGCCCCGATTTGGATATTACCCTTATGGACGGGCTTAACAAACGCCTTACCTTCCTAAACGAGGTGGCACGGGAGCTTGCTTTGGATGTGAAAACCGTGCATCTAAGGGCCGAGGAAGCGGGTAAAAACCCGAACTACCGCGAAAAATTCGATATAGTTACCGCCCGTGCCGTGGCCGAGCTTCGCACCCTTTACGAATACTGCCTGCCCTTATG
>JAXJWR010000316.1:0-1502 GCA_036307905.1 Acutalibacteraceae bacterium | reverse complement strand
GAATTACATTGTACTGTCGGTGTTATCAAGGTCGGCGATAATGGAAAAACGGCAGCAGCCGGAGCAGCTTACATTGGTTGCGAAAAAACCGAAGGTCACGACGGCCGCGTTCACAACTTTACATACAAGAAGAATTTCGTTACCGGTGGCATAATGCTTCCGGATGGAGCTCCCGAACGTTGGCGAGAAGCTCCGGGCACGATATGGGCCGAGCAGGATTATCTCGATTACGTTAAATCGACCAGGAGAGGTCCGAAGTCAGAGCTCTATCGAAGGGGCGACGTTGCGTTACCCTGGGTTTTGTCTGATGAACAGTGTATCAAGATTGCCGGGGAGCTCCTTGAGCCCTTAAGGGAAAAAGGCATGGTCATTCAGTGGGGCATCCACGACGAACCTGCAGACGAAAAAAGTGGCCAAAAGAGAAACCGTCACCTGCATTGGATGGCTGCCATGCGAGAAGTCACTCCTGAAGGTTTCGGGAAGAAAAATCGAACCTGGAATAATTATAACGGCGGTTTAAACATTCCGGAGCTCATTCGACCCTTGGCGGCCGAGCTCCTTAACCGAGAGCTTGAGAACGTCGGCGCCGATTTCCGCGTGGAGCACGAGAGCTTCGAGGCTCGAGGCATTGATAAGATACCCGAGATTCACGTTGGTGTTTCCGGTACCGCCATTCATCGTAAAGGTGGCAAGAGCAACCGTTACGAAAAAAACGAAGAGATAAAGAAAATGAACCAGGAGCATATGAGCTACCTGGATAAACTGCAGCGTTACCGCGATGAGCGAGCAGCTGCTTCAGAGCTCCTTCTGAATGAGAGCAAAGAGAAAATGAAATCCTTTGAGGATATAATTGCCGCGGCCTCAACCGTTAAGGGTCTGAAGGAGCCGCTGAAGACCGCAAGGGAAGAGGCTTACCGGCAGATTAAAAAGTGCAACGGTCAGATTTACACGTTGAAGAATGACAAAAAGAAAACCGAACAGACCGTTCGCGCGCTGCATCTGATAAAGAACCTGGCCGGAGACCCGAACCTAAACGACGAACAGGAGAAGGAGCTGGCCTGGGCCGTTGGTTATTTACAGTGGGCAGGGATGGAAGATCTCGGCCCGGCATCCGTTAATGCCGAGATTCGAAGATTGCGCGAGAACAACACCCAGCGCGTTCTCGAAAGCAACCGTCTGAAGGCCGAAAAGGAAAGGCTGTATGGAGATTTAACAAAAATAAAGATGGCTGAAAAAAGCCAAAAACAGGCGCCTTCAAAAAATTTTTCGAATTTCCAAAAATAAGTATTTTGTATAATTAAAACAGCCTGAACGGCCAAAAGAATGGCTTTTCGGGCTTGTTTTGGTGTCTGCGGACAATACGGTTGGTGATATTGCACCACAAGATATTGTATCAGAGCGCATCATCGCCGTGGAGCTCTTCGGCAAAGTGCCAAAAAGTGTAAAAAAATGTATTGATAATATATGCCCTGTCTGTAAGACAAAAAAAGAAGCCCTGGCGT
>JAXJWR010000315.1:0-1791 GCA_036307905.1 Acutalibacteraceae bacterium | reverse complement strand
GTGTAGTAGTTTTTATAAAACTCGTAAAAGGTGGCAGGGCTATCACCCAGCGGTCTGTAAAGGGGGCCTCGGTCAGCCCCTCTGATTGCGGGGACATAACCGTATTTTCTGTAAAGCTCGGTTAGTTCTAATGTGCCTGCGGTGCAGAAAAGCGCAGTGGGCGGCTCGGGCAACTTGTCGAGATTACTAAAGCAGTATTTCAGCACCTCACGACCAACTCCCCTGCCTCTGCATTCGGGTAGTGTGAAAAATGCGCCCCAGTTGGAAACTGCACCCTCGTGCTTCCCCCAGCACATCCAAAGGCGGCACAGAGCCTTTCCGTCCTCAAGTCCTGCAAAGTATTTATCATAACAGCAATCAAGAACGTTTCCGTCAAGTCGGTAGTGCATATAAAAGTCGTCCTCGGGCAGCATCTCTTTAAGCGCTTTATATACATCGTTTCTCTCAGTGCTTACAAGGTAATCTTTTACGGTGATCATATAATTCCCTCCGCATATTTTATTTTTAACAATTATAGCACAGTTTTAAGGCAAATCAACTCATTTATTAGTTGAGTTTCAGAACAAACGAGAAAGCACCCGTTTTGGGTGCTTTTCAGGTTTATATTTCTGCAATGACGTCGACCTCTACGAGGACGTTTTTGGGGAGGGTTTTAACTGCGACGCAGGAGCGGGCGGGCTTTTCGGTAAAATATTTTCCGTAGACCTCGTTGAAGGCGGCGAAGTTATTCATATCGGAGAGGAAGCATACGGTTTTAACCGCTTTGGTTATATCGCTTCCTGCGGCTTTTAAAACCTCGCAAAGGTTTTTGCAGACCTGCTCGGTCTGTCCTTCAATAGTGTCGGCCTCAACGACACCGGTTGCGGGGTTTATGGCAATCTGTCCCGAGGTAAATACAAGGTTTCCTGTCTTTACGGCTTGGGAGTATGGGCCGATTGCTTCGGGGGCGTTTTTGGTATAGATTTTATCACTCATTATTTGTTTCTCCTCTCAGCGGAAATAGATTTATACAAGCTTATAGCCGGCGGCGGTGAGAGCGTCGGTGATTTCTTTAATGTGGTCGAAATTACGGGTTTCGAGTACGATTCTAAGATAGCATCCGTTAATATCCGAGCCTTCACCTGCTCTTTCGTGATGAACCGAAATAACGTTTCCGCCCTTATCGGCGATGATGTTAGATACTCCGCGCAGCTGACCGGGTTTATCCACAAGTTCTACAAGGAGGCTGTGGTTTCTGCCCGAACGGGAAAGGCCACGTTTAATAACACGGCTTAAAATGGTAACGTCAATGTTACCGCCCGAAACAACGCAAACTACCTTTTTGCCCTTAACGGGAACCTTGTCGAACATAGCGGCGGCAACTGCAACGGCTCCTGCACCCTCGGCAATCATTTTATGCTGTTCGATAAGAGTAAGGATAGCGGTAGCAATTTCATCTTCGGTAACGGTTACCACCTCGTCCACGAACTCTTTTACATAGTTAAAGGTGTTTTCGCCGGGTTCCTTAACGGCGATACCATCGGCAATGGTAGAAACCGAATCCAAACGCTCGATTTTGCCGTCTCTAACAGAATTAAACATACTGGGGGCGCCTGCAGCCTGTACACCGTAGACCTTAACGGCGGGATTAAGTTTTTTTGCGGCAAGTGCAACACCCGAGATAAGTCCGCCACCGCCAATAGGAACGATTATAGCGTCAACATCGGGCATTTCGTTCATAATCTCTAAACCTATTGTTCCCTGTCCTGCAATAACGTTTTCGGCATCAAAGGGGTGGATAAAGGTATATCC
>JAXJWR010000314.1:0-2672 GCA_036307905.1 Acutalibacteraceae bacterium | reverse complement strand
TCAAAGGAGGAAACGTAGGGCTCGGCATTACATTCGCTGAAATAATATCTGTCGGCGGGCTTTTCGGCGTTAAGTCTTTTCATCATTTCGCGGTAGCCCCTAACCCAGAAATCCCCACCGTAGAGGGTATGATCGTGCTCGGGATTACAGCAAAGCTCAGATTTATGGGCGGAGATCTCGTCGAGATAAATTCCGTCGATGGGAAGGGTCTCATTCATTTTTTTAGTGAGGTTCGCCATAAAATCCTGCCAGGGAGCAAAGGTGGGGCAGGTTGGTACAAGCTCAGAAGGGTGACCGCTCATAGTGGTCTGAGGATAGTGTGCTATCAGAATATCTCCGTCCTCGTCGATAGCGGCGCCGTGAACGCCCGTATTTTCAAAGTTTATTTCATACCCCATTTCAGCGTCCCGCTTTTCCCAGCTTACAGCGTTTATGTAGGGAAGAATCGCAATTCCTGCTTTTCTCAGCTTTTCGGCACCCTGAGCATAGCCATCTTTAGCAGGGAGAAAATGCGGATATTCGATATTAAATGGAATATGATGCCAGTTATAGGTGTGGTATGCCACATCTACGTCCAGTTTATTTTTAAGTTCTATAACCGCTTCTATCCAGTAATCGGGAGAATAGATATCGCTTCCCGCACTCAGGTTCATAGGCTTGTTTTCACGCTGATATTCGGTATTGGGAATGAAATCGGCCACCCAGAAGGGAATCTTTCTGAAGCGGTCGGGGATATCCTCCCTACCCTTTCTACCGAGCTTTGGCAGCCAGTCGCATTTTTCTTTTACAAACTCGCTGTAAATTTTCGAGGCCTCAAACCAGTCGCCCGAAAACTCCTTAAGTCGGCAAACTCCCGAAACCTTAAAGGAATTTTTAGGTCTGGTTCCGTTTGGAGCGCAAAACCAAAGAGAAAACTCCACTTTGCCCTTACCTGCATTTACCTCAAATATTTTTGAAGATGCGGTGGGATCCTCGAGGCCGATATAAAGTCCGCCATTAGCGGTATATGCGGCAAAATACTGCATACAGGCATGGTGATAAGGATAGCCACTAGAGTAGACAAGGCCTTTTTCGCCTGCGTTTTCAGCAACACAACCCGAAGCCTGCGGATAGAAAAGGTCGAAGGCATTACCCGAAAGGGTAGGAACGGGATAAGAAACATCCATAACCGATAAAAGGTCGCTGTCGTTTTCTACCTCGGTTTCGATAATCAGGCTGTCGCCGTCGCGTATTACGTTTATGGTAACGGCAAGGCCTTCGAAGGCAGAATTATCCCTAAGGGTAATTTTATCCTCCGATAGAAATACGCCCTTCCAGCCCGTGGAAGAATCAAGCCATACCGTTTCTTTGGTGTTTATGTTTTTTGCTCTAAGTCTGAAAATCGGGGAGGGTCCGATGGTAAGGTCGCCTACCTTACCTCCCGAAAAACGGGCACCCGATTCGTTTTTTTCCAGTTCGATAAAACTTTTTCCGAAAATCAGTTTTTCCAAAATTCCGCACCTCCGTTTTTTGAAAATTCTATCACGAAAAAAGAACATTTTCAATATAAAAAGAGGAACTCTATGTTTTATAGAGTTCCTTTTAATATTATTTCCCACAGGCGGCGAGTACAAGCCCGTAAAGCTCAAGCTCGTAGTCGGGGGTGAAGGGGTTTTCCTCCCCCTTTATATACTTATACAGATAACCTGTCATTGTGTCGTAGCGGTCGAGGCAGATTTTATCCTTCTCTCCCCTATTTGTCCAATCCCAGACCGAGTATTCGGTTTTTTCGGTGAACATTTGCCCATCCTCATACTGCTCGAAGGGGCAAAGTTCTACCGTCTTTTTAGAGCCTATTACCGTAAAGTTTCTGCGGTTAAAGCCACCGTACTCCACTGCAGAAGTTTTTGCGAAGGAGACACCGTTTTTATATTCGAATACCGCAAAGCCAACATCCTTGCCTTTTACGTCATCGAGTCCCGAGGAGCGGTTATAGGGGGTGATCTTTTCGGGGGCGCCCTGAATACTGAAGATAAGGTCGACGAGATGACAACCTAAAAAGTGCATCATACCGCCGGGATAATCGGCCAACCAATTTCTCTTTTCGATGGGATGTATGCAGTTCATCTGAGCCTCTATTCCCACAATATCGCCAAGTTCACCACTCTTTATGCGGTTTTTAAGTTCTATAACGTAGGGATTATAGCGATACATATAGCCTGTCTCGAAGACGGTGCCCTGCTTTTTAACCTCGGCGATAAGGGCGGAGAATTCTTCTATGCTTCCGCTTCCCGGCTTATCCATAAAGATATGCTTCCCTGCCTTTGCGGCCATAAGGGCAAACCTCGTAAGCTTTTTGTCTACCGCTTCAATTACCACCGCTTCGATGGAGGTGTCGCTCAGAATTTCTTCTAGGGTCAGCTTTTTCATATCCTCAAAAAGCTTGTCGTTGGGGGAAAGATAGGTTTGCGGCTCGTCATCCTCGGGGATGCAGTAGCCTGCGACCTCGTAAAGGTCGGTATGCTTTTTAAAACTTTCGATATTCGGCCTTGCATGGTCGTGACCTATGCCGATAAATGCAATTTTGATTCTTCTCATTCCATATTCCTCCAATCGAACTGAACGGTGGGAAAGTTCTTATCGTGTATAAGGCGGGTATAGACCTCAAAAGCTTCCTCGGGGGTGTGATATTC
>JAXJWR010000313.1:0-7648 GCA_036307905.1 Acutalibacteraceae bacterium | reverse complement strand
GTGTATATCATCGACGTAGGCGTATATCATCAGCCGAAGGCTGTATTCACTGCGGCTGGATGAGATGCAACACTTCGTGTTGATGATATACCGCAGACAAGCTGCGGATGATATACAAGGCTTCGCCTTGATTTGTTTAAGGGATGGTATTTTTGTTTATCCCTAAACTCAGTTCACTTTTAAAGTAGTGTTTTTTGAAGCTTTTTTACAAAAAAGCCTTTGCTGTCGCCGTCGGTTGCGCACTGAAGAATAAGATAGGAGATACCGGTAGGACAGGGGTTTGACATTTTAACCTTGAAATATAACTCTTCTCCTAAAAGGACTTTGGCTTCGCCCTTTTCGGTATCATAGTCGATATTAACCTCTGAATAGCTCTCGCCCAAATCGACGGCATCAAGTTCAAACCAGAAGGGAGAATAATGGGTGACATAAGGGTCGCAGGTGTTATACCAGCGGTCGGTTAGGATAATCCGTGCAGATTTTTCGGCAATTTTAAGCTGCAGGCTAACCCTTCCCTGCTTAGTTGCGGGAAAGTTCCAACAAGCGCCGCCAATATCGTTATAAAGCCGCTCGTCGTGGTGCTTTGAAATACTCAGCACCTCGGCGTAGCTGCCCTCCGGGTCGGGCACGGGATATGCCGAGTAGGTACGATTCCAACAGCAATGGCCGTTGCCTACCTCCCACTGATGGCAACCCGAAATGCTCTTAAGATAGGTGTGGGTAGTGAGACCGCCCATTCCTTTAAGAAAATCGTCGGTACGGGAGGTTTCGTAAAGCCAGTCAACATCGAATATCACAAGCCTACGTGAGGCTTTATTCTGCCCGGCAGAAACCAGTATTTTATTAAAGGGCAATTCAAAGGCCTGAAACTGATGAACACTTTTATCAGTAGAAGATTTCGCGCCGCCGATATAACGGAAATCGGAGTTGTTTCGCACCTCGTTTAAAAGAATCTCGCGGTATCCAATAAAGTTCTCGCCATCCTCGGTAATGGCTGCGTGGGCAGCGTCACGGTTGGTGAAGGAGTTTTCCCCTGTACCCTCTGCTACGCTCTTATCCGCGGTAGGATTTGCGTTTTTATGGTTGGGCTGAGAAAGGGGCTTGGTATTATTCCAGAAGGTTACTACCCTGCCGTCGGTAAGGCGGAGGAAAAATGCAGTTGTATTCGTTCCGTAGAAGGTAGACGGTTCGGGGGTAGTCCAACTGTCTCCCCCGTCGTAGGAATAGCATTTATAGAAGCAGTCCATCGGGGTGCGGATAATCATCATCATTTTATTCTCTGAAAGCTCTATCGCATAGGGCTCGGTTCCGCTTCCCTTGCACCAGCGCAGACCCTTATGGGGAAATACAGTTTCGAAGCAATGAGGTGCGGGGAAAGAACGCAATGTCCAGGTCTTACCAAAGTCATCGGAATAACAGAAGGTGGGGGTGCCGTTATCTGTTTGAGTGGTAAACCAGATGCGGTCGCTGTAAAATGACTGCTGAGGCAGAAATGAATCGTGATACATTCCTTCGGCAATTTTAATCACTTCCGGGTTGGGGTCATCAGGGCCGATTTTTGAACGGTAGATATATATGCCGTCATCTATCCCCTTGTTATTGTTGTATGCATCGCAAGCGGTTATGTATATCCCTGACTTTTCAAGATATGTGCAGGAGTTCATTTTGCCGTGGGAGTAATGAACTGTCCAGGAAAGGCCGCAATCGATAGAGGAAAGATAGGCGATTTGTCCGTCCTGCGACATATGTTGGCTACCATAAAGGGTTCCGTAGGAGCGTATTTCGCCGTTTGGCAGGATGCAAAGGTCTCTTCTTGAGTCGGAAAGAGGAATTTCCACCACGGTAGGCTCGTAAATGCGTTTTAACATATCCTTTTGGTCGTCATTAAGGCGGTTTTCGAGGTTTTTAAGGTATGAATACATTTTTACCCCTCCACATTTGTATTTTTTTCATTATAGCACCATTGTTTATGAAATTCCATTTGTTTTTTACACTTTATAAATTAAAAAAACCTTTTACAAAAGTGCGAATTAGTATTATAATTAAATCAAACCACCGATAGGAGTGAGCATATGAAGATACCGAGAAGCGAATATCCACGTCCGCAATTTGTGCGCGAGGGTTGGTTGAACCTTAACGGAAAATGGCAGTTTGAAATAGATAATGCCAAAAGCGGTGAGGCGAGAGGTCTGCATAATGAAGGAGCTCTTCTTAAGGGGAAAATCACCATCCCCTTCTGCCCCGAAAGCAAGCTTTCGGGTATTTGCCACACCGACTTTATGTTTGGGGTATGGTACAAACGCAAGGTCACCCTTGAAAGCCTTGCCGAAAAAACCATGCTTCACTTCGGAGCGGTGGACTATATTTGCAGGGTCTTTGTTAACGGACAATTTGCAGGAGAGCACAAAGGCGGATACGTTTCCTTCGCATTTGACGTAACCGCTCTTCTTAAGCAGGGCGAAAACGAAATTACTGTTTTTGCCATCGACGACACCAGAGACCAATCTATCCCCACGGGAAAGCAGTCGGACAGGTTCGGCTCCCACGGCTGTTTTTACACCCGCACCACAGGAATCTGGCAGACGGTGTGGCTTGAATTTATGACAAAAGAACACATCGAAAGCGTGAAGTATTTCCCCAATATTGCCGACGGCTCGGTAACTGTTGAGGCCAAGCTTTGCGGAAACGCCGACCTTTGCTGCGAGGTTACTTACAGGGGCAAGAAAATGGGCTCTTACGGGTGTAAAAATGCAGGCGGTAATCTTGTATTTAACATTCCCCTAAAAGAAAAACACCTTTGGGAGGTTGGAAAAGGTCGCCTTTACGACGTAGTATTCACCTTCGGCGGTGACAGAGTCGAAAGCTATTTCGGTCTTCGCGAGGTTCGCCTTGACGGGTTTAAGTTCCTGATAAACGGAAAATCTGTTTTCCAGCGTCTTGTTCTTGACCAAGGCTTTTATCCCGACGGAATATACACCGCCCCCTCTGACAAGGCTCTTATAAATGATATTAAGCTATCCCTTGCCTGCGGTTTTAACGGAGCAAGACTTCACGAAAAGATCTTCGAGGAGCGGTTTTTATATCACGCAGACAGACTAGGCTACATAGTATGGGGCGAATATCCCGACTGGGGTATAAATTTCGCAAATGACGAAGGCATACACTGGATTCTGCCCGAATGGATAGAGGAAATCAAAAGAGATTTTAATCATCCTTCTATCGTAGGCTGGTGCCCCAGAAACGAGGTTTGGGAGCAATCTAAGGCCTTCCCCAGCACAAAGGTACTTGCCGCCATATATGACCTAACCAAGGCTCTTGACCCCACCCGTCCCTGCATTGATACCAGCGGCGGATTCCACGTTAAAACCGATATTTTCGACGTACACGACTACGACCAAAATCCAGAAACCTTTAAGGAGCATTACGACAAGCTTATGACCGAGGGCACGGTTTACGACTGGCTTTCGGAAAGAGAGGTTAAGCAGGTTTATAAGGGCGAGGCGGTATTTGTAAGCGAATACGGCGGAATCAAGTGGGTCGACGGCGAGATGGGCGAAAACGACCACAAAAAGAGTTGGGGCTACGGTAACGCACCCCGTACCGAAGAAGAGTTTAAATGCCGCTTTAAAGGGCTTACTGATGCCCTGCTTGATAACGATAAGATGTTCGGACTTTGCTACACCCAGCTTACCGACGTTGAGCAGGAACAAAACGGCCTTTACACCTACGACCGAAAGGCTAAATTCGATACCAAGTTTTTCTATGAGGTTATGACGAGAAAGGCTAAAATCGAGGAGTAATTTATTAATATAAAAAATGCTTCACAGAGAAACTCTGTGAAGCATTTTTGTTGTTAGGCTTTATTCGACCCCTCTATAATAGAGGCCACGGGTGAAATCACAGTCGGGGGATGTGCCGTTTTTATAGGCGGTGATTACCTCGTCGATGCGGTCGGGGGTTTCGTCGGTGAAGTAAAGAAGCTGGAAATCGAGGCCTGAAAGCTCATTTTTTCGGTCGGCCAGCCAGATAACCTTAGAGTTTAAAAGCTCGGTGTAGCCGTTTTGACATCTTACGGGGAACTGCGTATTCTTGCGGTCGGTAAGACTGTTGTTTCGGCCGCAATCGGCACAGGAAAGGCCGTTTTTAACGGGGCAATTTCTCGTGAGCATCAGGGGTAGACGGCCGTAGGATATAATTCCCTTTGGAATGGCCGAATTTATCGCTTTGGCATCGCTGAGCAGTAGCTCGGGAGAAAGGACTACGGCAAGATTTTCCTGTTCCTTATGATATTCTGCCGAGGCTGAATTATATATATTGTAACCATAATGTGAAACAGTTTTGAATTCTGCCTTCCTTGCCAGTTCGGTGGCTGCAAGGGTGGAACAGAAGGCCAGGTCTATCCCCTTTTCTTTAAATGCGGACAGTCGGGAAAGGATATATTTTTCATTTGAAATTCCGCGAGGTAGTTCTACCGCAAGTCTTACCCCTTCGGGAAGCTTTTCAGGGTCGGTATTTATGGGGATAAGCACCAGGTCGCACTCCCCTGCTTTTTCTGTAAACTGATTTATATTATCAAGGCGGATAACAGTTTTAAGCGGTTTTGCTATGGAATATGCTTTTTTATTTTCTAAAATCGAATAATCGGGGGTGATTTCGGGAAGCTTTGCTCTAAGGGCAGAGAGTTTCTCCAGGGCTTCGCGACGAAGGGCATTAAGGGAGGATACGCGAACCATAAGGCCTTCGTCGATATTTACGCTAAGATTTTCAAAAAAGTAGGGTGTGCCGCCCGTTTTATTGAGTTTTTCAAGGACTGCCGTCTTGTCCATTGAACGGTTAATGGCCTTTTCGGGAACATCGCCCGAGACGGTTACGGTATTTTCACCGTCGTTTACGGTGAGGGTTATGGACTTATTCTCTTTAATTTCGGCTTGGCCGTAAACTGCTATGCTCTGACGGTCGTTTCGGTAAAGCTCGTGAAGAGAAGCAAAAACCGTATCGGCGGCGGTAACGTCATCCTTGGTGCGGATTCCGAACATATCCCGTCCTAGTTTACCTTTGTAGTAGCCGTCGGTAAAGCCCGAACGGGAAAAAACCTTTTCGAGGGCTGTGCTTATATCCTTATCAACAAAGCCCTTGTCCAACATCTGCCTGCAGGCGGTGGTGGCGGCGGCAACGTATTCGGGGCGCTTCATTCTGCCTTCGATTTTGAGGGAGGCTACCCCCATTTCTTTTAGTTCGTTTAGGTAAGGAATGAGGGAAAGATCTTTAAGGCTTAAATCGTATCCATTGCCGTTTTCTGCGGCAAATGGCAGTCGGCAGGGGCCTGCGCAAAGGCCTCGGTTTCCGCTTCTGCCGCCCAGCATTGCGGAAAGCAGACACTGACCAGACATAGACATACAGAGGGCGCCGTGAACAAAGACCTCAACCTCCATATTTTGGGTTTTTGCTTCCTCACAGAAAGCGACAAGCTCAGGTTTGCTCATTTCACGGGATACCACCACACGGGAAAAGCCCATCTCGCTCAGCGGCTTTATAGCCGCGGGAGAATGAACGGTCATCTGGGTGGAGGCGTGGATGGGAAGGCTGGGCAAGACTTTATGAAGAGTTTTTACAAAGCCTATATCGGCGGTTATTACTCCGTCAATGCCCGCTTTTACTGCTTCTACCGTTTGCTCGACTGCGGTTTGCAGCTCCGAATCGGAAATCACGATATTGAGGGTTAGATAGACCTTCACACCGCGTATATGACAAAATTCCACCGCATCTTTTAGAGATTCGATGGTGAAGTTTTCGGCATTGCGACGGGCATTAAAGGAATCCAGTCCCAGGTAGACAGCGTCTGCGCCGCATCTGACGGCGGCGGTGAGCATTTCGGTATTTCCTACGGGGGAGAGCACCTCGGGTTTAAAAATTGACATTTTATCATCCTTAAAGTGATTTACACCTATATAATATTACATTTTACCGAAATTTTAAAGTCTTTTTTCTTTACAACAGCGAATTAAAATAATATAATAGATATACTGATAAAATAAAGGTGGTAAACACATGAAATATTTAGTTGTTCTTTGTGACGGAATGGCCGATACGCCCTCTGATTATCTGGGAGGCAAAACTCCTATGGAGCTTGCCGATAAGCCCAATATGGACGCTTTGGCAAAGGTTTCCGAGGTGGGACTTTGCAAAACTGTTGCCGCAGGACTTAAGCCCGGAAGTGACGTTGCAAATCTATCTGTTATGGGATATGACCCCACCGTTTCTTATACCGGACGCTCTCCCTTAGAGGCGGCCAGCATCGGTATCGACCTTAAGGATACCGACGTTACCCTTCGCTGTAACATAGTCACCCTGTCTGACGAGGAAAATTACGAGGACAAAACCATGGTCGACTACTGTGCAGGTGATATTTCTACCGCAGAGGCGGCTGAAATCATTAAAACCGTAGAGGAAAAGCTTGGAAACGAGATATACAAGTTCTATTCGGGTGTAAGCTACCGTCACTGTCTTGTGGTAGACGGCGGTACAACTGCGCTTGGAAATATGACACCTCCCCACGACATCAGCGATCAGGTGGTAGGTCCTCACCTCAGCACGGCAGATACTGCCGCTCCGCTTATTGACCTTATGAAGAAGAGCTACGAATTCCTTAAGGACCACCCTGTAAACAAGGCGCGCGAGGCAAAGGGCGAAAGACCTGCCAACTCTATATGGCTTTGGGGCGAAGGCACCAAGCCCGTAGTTGAAAACTTCAAGGAAAAGAATGGTGTTTCGGGCTGCGTTATTTCGGCGGTAGACCTGCTTAAGGGCATTGGAATCTGCGCAGGAATGGACACCCCCGAGGTTGAGGGCGCTACCGGATATATTGACACTAACTTTAGCGGCAAGGCTGATGCAGCTATTGATGCCTTTAAATCAGGCACCGATCTTGTTTACATACACGTTGAGGCTCCCGATGAGTGCGGTCACCGCTGCGAGCCCGAAAATAAGGTTAAGTCAATCGGGCTGATTGATAAGCTTATTTTAGCCCCTGTAAAGGCTGCCCTTGATGATATGGGCGAGGATTACAGAATTCTTATCTGCCCTGACCATCCCACTCCCCTGCTTACCAAGACCCACTCAAGTGAGCCTGTGCCCTTTATGATTTACGACAGCAGAAAGGCCCTTGGCGGCGTTGACACCCTGACCGAGAAAACCGCCGCTTCTACCAGAGTTTTCATTGAACACGGACCTTCTATTATGGATAGGCTTTTAGAAAAGCAGTAAGAAATAAATATAGTATAAAAAATCGCAACTCCACGAAAGGGAGTTGCGATTTTTTGATTTTAATCTTCAACGTCGAAATGCAGTTTAGCGAGGTAAACTCCGCCATGCACCAAAGAAAAACAGTATTCTTTGCAAATTCTTTTGCTTTATCTCTTAAAATACTATCAGCCGTAGTTATCACTCTAAATATATTATATTTAAAAACTGATAGTCTTTCAAGTTGTATTCCTCCTAAAGTCGGAGTGATATTATTGCCTTACGGCAATAGTGTTATTGAAACCTTGCGGTTTCAGTGGTATTTTATTCGCCCATAAACTGCCGAAGGCAATATCACTTGGACTTTAGTCCAAATATCACTGCGTAGCAATAGAACTCGCCTTTAGGC
>JAXJWR010000312.1:0-1059 GCA_036307905.1 Acutalibacteraceae bacterium | reverse complement strand
GTGTATGGATATAGGCAAAAACCGTACCGATGGGAATTACGCCTTTGTCTGCGAAAAGTGTGCTACCGTTTTTGGATATTTCGGATATGAAGCCTACGCGGCAGAGCTTAGTGAGCGGTGCAGGAGGATTTATGAAGGGGATTGAGCTGTCTAAAAAGTATTATGAGGAATTCGGAAAAGAACTGCTTGAAACCCAGTTTGCCGACACACTCCCCTTGCTTGCCGTGGGGCTTGCAGGCAGTGGCTCGGAGTGTATGGGCTTTGACGACGAAACCTCCCAAGACCACGATTTCGAACCCGGATTTTGCATTTTTCTCCCCGGAGAGGATGTTGTCGACCGTAGGACGGCCTTTCTTTTAGAACGAGCGTACGCTAAACTCCCAAAAGCATTTATGGGATTTACACGCAGTCCCTTAAACCCTGTTGGAGGAAACCGTCACGGGGTTATCCGAATGGAGGATTTCTTTTTAGAGAAGGTGGGAAGCGTCGACGGCAAGCTCACCCTTAATCAGTGGTTTTCGGTGCCCCAGCAAGGGCTGCTCGAGGCCACAAGCGGAGCGGTGTTTTTCGATAATTTCGGGCAGTTTTCCGAAATCAGGAAAAGGCTTGGCTATTTCCCCGAGGATATCTGGTTTAAAAAACTTTGTGGACATCTGCTTTTAATGGGGCAGTCGGGACAGTACAACTATGGACGATGTGTTTCCCGAGGAGATACCGCGGCGGCTCAGATGGCGGTATTCGAGTTTGTGAAAAGCGCCCTGCAGGTGATTTATTTACTGAACCGCGCCTATATGCCCTATTATAAATGGAGTTTTAAGGGACTTAAAAATCTTTCGAAGCACGGGGATTTGGCGGTAGATTTGGAGTATCTTATTTCAAGCGGAAATTCCTCCGCCGAAGCCGAACGCAAGGCCGAAATCGTCGAAAAGGTTTGCAAAAGGGTTGCCGATGAACTGCGGGCGCAGGGGCTGACCGAGGTCGGCGGTGCAGAAATGGAGCCGCAGGCATATGCCGTTAACGAAAAAATATCAGACCACAGCATCCGCACTATGCATATAC
>JAXJWR010000311.1:0-2802 GCA_036307905.1 Acutalibacteraceae bacterium | reverse complement strand
TTAAAACCCTACTTCGGTCGGCCGAAACAATATCGAAACACATTTTGCTTTCGGCTTTTTCTGCGCGGTTTAAAATATTCCAACCAAGCGTCTTGTCGGTAATGTTGCTTTCCTCAAGAGCAGAGGTGCTGTTTTGTGCGGGGTTTGCGGTGGCGGTGGAAATCTTCCACAGTCCCAGCTCGGCATCGAAATAGGTCAACTCTGCGTGAATGTGGCCGAACTGATAGGCAAGAATCTTGCCTGTATTATTTTTAAAATCAGCCTTGCGGGCGGAAAAATTCTGTAATATTTCCCGAAGCTCGCTTCCACCCTTGGTAGCATAACCGTAGCAACCTGTTTTTGTATCTATTCCCATATGGGAAAGGAAGATGTAATCCCAGTCGTTGCCTGCGGTCATAGCCTCTCGGGTAAGCCAGGCCAGCTGCTCTTCGCTGTATCCCCACCAGGAAGTACCCGACCAGTATTTTGCATTGTGGTTGGTAGCGGAGGGGTCCTTTATAGGTAGCTCGGCAATATTTCCCTTGCTGTCGAACTCCGCACGGTAGTCCAGTGCATCCAGACAAATTATACGGGTCTTTTTATTCGGCAGGTCGTAGTAATAGTATTTGGAGTTTGCGTACTCCGTATCTTTTACTATATCGTCGGGACAAAACACCTTCAGAATATTATCATTCCAGTCCTTGTCGGACAGGATTCTTTCGGGATAATAGACGTCATAGGTGAAGCGGTGATATGAATTATCATCGTGATTTCCCATCAGCACCAGTACAGGCTTTTTGCACTCTTTAAGAGGCTCCAGCGCCATAGAGGTGTATTTTATGGCATCGGACTTGGTTTCATACATTCCTGTGGTGGTATCGCCGCCGATGGCAATAAAATCAATCGAGTCAATGCTGTTAGCCATATCCACAGCAGTCTTTACCTGGGAAAGAAGAAGCTTTCCCGTTTCGCTTTCGGGGTCGGAGCCAAAGTGAATATCGGTAATAAAAATATAATTAACCGCGTTTTGGCGGCCGTCCAGCTTTTCAGCAACCGATATTATGGTAGGGCGGTTTATAAGGGTTTGTTTGTTACCAAAGCAGGGGACGACGTCTGAATCTTTCGGAATTTCTATACTGATGTCAGAAAGTTCTCCTTTAACAGAAAATCTTACAAAACAGGTTTTTGCCAAAATGACGGGAGATTCTACGGCAAGCGGTGTCATTTTATCCATGGCAGCGCCGCTGGCGGCCATAGTGCCTATGTCTAAAGCGAAACTGTCGTTGTAGCAATACACAAAGAATTCTTTATCGCATTTTATAACCGTGCCAAGCGGTAATAACAGGTAAAAATCATCCATGCTTTTAAAACCCTCTTTAGCAGAAATCTGCGATGTGGAATGGTTAAAATGACGTATTATGCCGTCCTTAACATCCTCAAACTCCACCGAAAACGGATGGGTTTGTGTAGAATTTGGGTTGCTTAAGGAATCATTGTCCGACGAAGAAGCGGCATTATCTCCACAGGCGGAAAAAACCGTAAGAAGCAAAGCCAGAAAAAACACCGAAAGCTTTTTCATCGGCTTTCACCGCCTCTGGTGAATTCTTTGATTTCGGAGGTGCTGTGATTGTAGTTGTATACCGAGTCCTTTGTGGCTATAACAATCTCCATGGTCATATTCAACGAGCCTAATGTCCAGAAGTTCATTGCGGGGCTGAAATCGCGGGAATACTCGTGCTCGTGTCCGTGGTGATAGAGCATAATACTGCCCGAATCACGCATGGTGTAATCGGCGTCAATGCTTATGGCGCCGCCAACGTGGTATTTGGTTCTTTGCTGGTAGGCCGCCAGGATTTTGTCCATTTTTGCGGTACCGTCGGTCATATCGGAATGAGCAAATACCATACAACTGTCAAAGTTTCCTTTAAGGGCAACCTCGGCCAGCCATTTCATCTGCTCGTCAGAGTAGCGGTATCCCGAATTTATGGTGGGGTCCCCCGTAAGGTTTCCCTTCGAGTCGAAGGGCTGACGGCTGTCGTGAATGTCAAGACAGATTATGCGGGTAACCTTATCATTCTTTTTAAGGTCGTAATAATAATATTTAGAGTAAGCGTAGTCAGCATCGCGAACGATACCGTCGCTTACAAATTCCTTCATAACCGCCTGATTCCAGTCAAGGTCACTGAGGGTAAGGTCAGCACGCTTTTTACTGTTTTCGGGATGGTTTGTCGAAAGCCACAGGGTGTGGGCATCGTTAAAATCGTGGTTTCCCGTAAGAACAAATACAGGCTTTTTGCAGTCCTTAAGGGGCGCCAGCATATCCTGAAGCTGGTCCTTAACGTGTTCCTTTACAGTAAGTCCCTTGTTCTTTTTCTTTGCGGCCTGATAGGTAAGGCTTTCTTCGGTTTCGTAGCCGTTTATAATGTCGCCGCCTATGACGATAAAGTCTATTGCGGGGCACAGATTGGCATACTTAACCGCCGACTCTACGGTTTTTACGCGGCTTTCAAGACGTTCCGCAACCGTCTCGGCGCTGTCGTAATTTCGCAGACCGTCGCCGTCGGGGTCGTTAACGTAGGAGCCATTGTGCAGGTCGGATATGAATATATAATTTACCGCGCCTTCGAAGGAGGAAATGTTATCGTTAAGCTTCTTTGCATCGGGGGCAAAGGCCATATCCTCCTTGCTTCCGTATAAAACGGAGGATAAAAGGTCGGCAGGAACCGAAATTTTAATATCGCTAAGGCTACCCTTGACCGAAAAACGCAGGTAGCAGGCGCGGTTTAAGGTATACTCTCCCGCAGTAAGTACGGGGTTAAAGCC
>JAXJWR010000310.1:0-3615 GCA_036307905.1 Acutalibacteraceae bacterium | reverse complement strand
GGAACGGATATCATTGTAAAAAACCTCTTTTGTCTACCGGACAAAAGAGGTTTTTTACATGGTGGAGGTGAGGGGAGTCGAACCCCTGTCCGAAAGCCGATCCAAACCGACGTCTCCGAGCGCAGACGGTCATCAACATTCCCTCACACAAAAGCAGGCCGTCACGCTTTTGTGATTGGTAGCCGATAATTCATGACCGGACTATCGGCATTGTCCGGTTCACGTACACCGCTAATCGACGCCCTTACCGGTCCGCGGTCCTACCGGGTCGGACGGCTGCTTAATTAAGCAGCAAGAGCAACTTTAGAGTTGTCGTTTAATTTAAGTTTTGCGGCTTTTAAAGAGGTACCGCACCTCTGCTCGCTTTCGATTTTTCAAAGCCCCCGTCGAAACCTTTACACCCCCATATATAACGGCTTATTATTTTCCGTATCTTTTCGAATCGGAAAACAATTTCGCCGTAGTTTGAGTTTTAAAGATTCTTAAGCCAACGAACAGCCATATCTATCCATACCTGAACCTCGGCAAGGTGGTTGTAATCTGCGTTAGGGCCAAAGACAGTATTGTTACAAAGAGAAAGTCCGTGCCAGCCCTTGGGGAAAATATGAAGCTCTGTATTTATCTTCTTTTCTGCCAGTGCGGATGCCATAAGCAGAGAGTTTTCAACCGGTACCGCATTATCCTCAAAGGTGTGCCAGATAAATGCCGGAGGAGTATCCTCGCTTACCTGCTTTTCGCAGGATACAAGGCTGAGCATTTCGGGGTCATCCTTCTTATTTCCTAAAAGACTGTCGAAGGAGCCTCTGTGAGCCTTTTCACCGCTTGTTATTACGGGGTAACAAAGAATCATTCCGTTAGGTTTATGTTCCCCGTTTTCGAAGCCGAAATACTCCTTCACAAAATCTTTATTCCAAAGAGTGCCGTAACTGGCGGCAAGATGTCCTCCTGCCGAAAATCCCATAACTGCAATTTTTTCGGTGTCAACGTTCCATTCTTCCGCATTCTTGCGCAGAGTGGAAACTACCGTTGCCAGTTCGATAATCTGGGCAGGGAAGCGTACGGGTGAAACGTCGTAACGCAGAAGTGCCACGTTGCAGTCCTCGGCTAGAAATTTAAAGACAATAGGCTCTGCCTCGCGGTCGGAGGTCATGCAGTATCCGCCGCCGGGACAAACAACCACGGTGGGGCGCTTTCTGTCGGGCTCGATTTCTCTTGAATTGGTGGGGAGATAAACCGACATATAGGGCTTAAAATCTGTGCCCTGCGTGCCTATTTTTTCATAGTCAATGTCTATGTTTAAAACTTCATACGTCATAAAATCACCTGTTTTGTTCTTTTATTGCCCGCTGCATTTCACGGTTGGCCGATTTCTCAGCCGCAACGGCTCTTTTGTCATAGAGCTTTTTACCCTTGCAAAGACCAAGCTGAACCTTTACCAGAGACCCCTTAAAATAAAGTGACAGGGGGACCAGAGCAAGACCTTGCTGCTTTGTAAGACCAAAAAGCCTCATTATTTCTCTTTTATGGAGCAGAAGCCTTCTGACCCGCATAGGGTCTTTGTTAAAGATGTTTCCGTGCTCGTAGGGAGAAATATGCATCTGCTTTATCAGCATTTGACCATCGTCCACGCTGCACCAGGCATCCTTAAGGTTAACTCCGCCCTGACGGATGGACTTAATCTCTGTACCGGTAAGCTCAATTCCTGCCTCGATACTTTCGATAACGAAATATTCGTGATATGCGTTTTTGTTTGTTGCAATAGTTTTGATGTTTTCCATCCGTTCACCTCCTCGGGATAGCAAATAAAATTATAGCACAGGGCTGTATAGGTATCAAGTGTTTTTTGTCGATAAAATAACGGCCGCGTTTCCGCGGCCGTATAACAGGATTATTCTTCGGTGGGCTTTGCAGGAGCAGAGGGGAGCTGCTGCTTAAGAGCTGCGCGTGTCTTTCTAACCTCTCCGAGATTAGCGGTAAGACCTTCGTCGGCTCTGCGCATGATATCGTCAACGAAATCTTGCGCAGCCTTTCTCATCTGACGGCTTTTGGCCTGAGCGGTTGCAATAATTTCGCTGGCCTTCTCCTGGGCAAGCTTTGTGATTTCTTCCTGAGCAACCATTGCCTTTGCTCTTTCTTCGGCAGAACGGATAATTCCGTCGGCTTCACGTTTGGCATTGGTAATGATTTCGGTGCGGTCGGCAACGATGCCGCGTGCCTGCTTTACTTCACCGGGGATGTTAAGACGAATATCGTCGATTAAAGCGCGGAGCTTTTCAACATCAACAACGGTTTTCTTTCCGGGGATTTTTATACCTCCTTCAAGCACTTCGTCAAACTGTTCGAGTAATTCTTCTATTGACATATTTTATCTTCCTTTCTTTAATCTTTTAACAATATCGTCGTGGATTGCGGGGGGAACAAATTCCGTAATATCTCCGCCCATGCTTGCTATCTGCTTAACCATGCTGGAACTTAAATACATGTTCTCTGCGCTGGTTGTAAGGAAAAGGGTTTCAACATCAGGATTAAGTTTTTTATTGGTAAGCGCCATCTGAAACTCATATTCAAAGTCAGTAACGGCGCGAAGACCCTTTACAATGGCACTTGCTTTTTTCTGAGCCGCATAATCGGCAAGCAGGCCTTCGTAGTGGTCGACCTCCACGTTAGGAAGGTGAGCCACTGATTTTTTAATCATATCTACCCGTTCATCAACCGAAAAGCTTCCGCCATTTTTGTGAACGTTGGACATAACCACCACAATTACCTTGCTGAACATCTTTGCGCTTCGCGAAATAATATCCACATGGCCGATGGTGATGGGGTCGAAACTACCCGGGCATATTGCAATATTATCTTTCATTTAATTATCCTTTTTGTATGTGGTCACGTTTATTTTTCCGTATCGGTATTTTTTAAACACACTAAATTCATCTACACGGTCGGGCAAAGAAACCTCAGGCGGATGCTCGCAAATTATAATGCCGTAGTCCGACATTCTTTTGGCAACCCCAAAAAGTGCTTTTTCAAGAATTCCGTTTGCGTATGGCGGGTCGAGAAAGGCAATATCGAAGGTTTCGTTTGATAGGGAAAGATAGGTAAGTGCATCGGCACGATGAATTTTCGAAAGGTCAGAAAATCCGGTTATTCCAACGTTTTCCTTAATAATCTTAATAGAGTCGTTGGAAGAATCTACAAAAACAGCCGATGCAGCGCCACGGCTAAGGGCTTCAAGACCCATCTGTCCGCTTCCTGCAAAAAGGTCTAAAAATCTGCGACCTTCTATATCAAACTGAATTGCGCTGAAAATACCTTCCTTCACCTTGTCGGTGGTGGGGCGAACATTGTCACCTGGGAGGGATATAAGCCTGCGCCCCCTCTGTATTCCGCTAATAATTCGCATATTATCACCCTATTCCTATATATTATCACACTAAAAGGGGTGTTTTGTCAACAAAAAAATTATTTTCGTCAGAGCTTGTCACGGGGACGGTTCTCTTGACAACTTTTAATAACAGGAAATTGTTCTGTGAGAATGTAATTATATAATGAAATTTAGCAGGTAGATTTCTACCTGCATTTTTCATATTCTGTTATCCTCTTCAATATACATAAAGT
>JAXJWR010000309.1:0-8945 GCA_036307905.1 Acutalibacteraceae bacterium | reverse complement strand
TCTGCAATGCTGCTTTCGGGCAGAATTAGCGGGGTTTCCGGCTCGGCCATAACCTGTGTTATTGAAGGCACACGGCCTATTCTGGCAGAGGTTCAGGCTCTGGTAACAGCAACAGGGTTTGGCAATCCCAGAAGAATGTCTACCGGCTTTGATTACAACAGATTTAATCTTATACTTGCCGTATTGGAAAAGAGGGAAGGGCTTTATTTTTCCAGCCTGGATGCCTATCTTAATATTGTAGGCGGTCTTCGCCTTGACGAGCCTGCGGTTGACCTGGCGGTTGCAATGGCACTTGTATCAGGTGTCAGAGATTATCCCATTCCTGACGACATGGTGATTTTCGGTGAGGTAGGTCTTTCGGGCGAGATTAGAACAGTTCCCCGAATTCTTGAACGGGTAAAAGAGGCAGGCCGTCTTGGTTTTACCAGATGCGTTGTACCCAAAGCTTGCGTTAAACAGCTGGCATCGGTTAAGAATTCTATAGATATAATTGGAGTTTCCACCCTCTCAGGCGCACTTTCTTTGCTTAAATAACAAAACAGGAGCAGAATTTCTGCTCCTGTTTTGTTATTTTGAGATAAAATTTGTTAAGACAGGTTTCCGTTTTTATCACAGGTAAGTGTGAGGCTAATATCCTTCGTTTCTGCGGTGATAAACAATACCTTACGAATAAATGTTGCTTCCGCCATAGCCTTGTTGGAGGACTCTGATGTGGATGCGGATTTCAACGACCAGTTATTGTTTAAAATGCTGTGGCTGTACCATGAAGATGTGCAAACAGAACTTACACCTTCGTTTACGTCGAATTGTCCTGAAAGCTTAAACCACCAAAGGACAGTTCCGTCAGAATTTTTACAATTATAGGTTTTAATGCCCGTTTTTGTATATGTGTTTGATATGGGCATTACGTTTTGAAATTCTTCATATATGATAATTTCGATAATTGTTCCGTCATCGAGATATGCTGTCGTTGTGCTAACAACTTGCTCAGTTGTTGTGTTGTGAGTTTCTGCGTTAACATTAACGCTTTGTAAAGAAAAAATCATTATAAATATTAATGTTACTGAAATAATTCTCTTAATAATAGTACTAGTCATATATTACACTTTCTTCACCAATTACAACTTCGTAATAATTTGATGAACTATTTATTGAATCGATAACAATAATAGCCGTTCCTACGGCAAGTATAATCAAACCTATGGCAATAGTTATGGTAATCGCCCGCATAATAAACGTATTCTTTGCTAGTAAGCGAACTTTTTCTTCATCATCAAGACTGGCTATGTATTCTTCAGCGTAACGTTCGGGTGGGCCGAAATTTTCAACAAGCGCCTCTTCGTTTACTGCAGGGTTTTCTTCAACAAACTCAAATAAGGAATCACTCAAATTGCCGGAAATACGTTTTCTGTATGCAGAAGGACATTTTTTTAAAGCGGTTTTTAAATATCGTTTTATTACATTGTCATTCATCGCAAATATCCTCCGCATTTTTTCTTTCAAGAATGTTTAAAACTCCCGCAGTAAGGGATAACCATTCCTTTCGGGCAACACAAAGATAATCGGCACCCTGCGTTTCCAGATGATAATACACCCTTATCCTGCGTTTGCCAATCTTTTCCTGTCTGTCTGAAATAAAGCCCTTATTAACAAGACGGTATAATGTAGGGTACATCGAGCTTTCAAGAAGACTGTAGCGCCCGTTGCTCCTTTTTTGAATTTCCCGAGACAGCTCGTAACCGTACATATCCCTTTCTTGCAGAAGTGTTAATATAACCACTTCAATGCTTCCACGTTTAACGTTATCTGAAATAGCCATTTTTAGCCTCCAGTTTGTGTGTTTTATATATAACATACATATATATTCTTGTCAATACTATACACGAGGAAATAATCTTGACAAATATACTGATTTATGTTATTGTTTAGATAGAACAAAAGAAAGGGATGAATCCAATGGTTCAATAGCTATTATTAAAAAAGTTTTCATTTAAAATTAAGGAGAAAAAATATGAAAAGAATAGTAAGTACATTCTTATTTATAATATTATTAATCATCACACCGTCTTTACCTGCGTATGCCGTAGATGAACAGATTCCAACCGATGATTGTTCAAATTATGTAGAGATTCACGGTGGAGATGCTGAGCAACAACGAAAAAATCAGGAAATATTGTCTCGAAAGCCGAACTTTGAAGGTGTTTCAATGTATGGGTGGGGTTATGGTTGTATAGGTGATTTTCCAATATATCAACAAGAAACTAGTTATTACTGTGGACCCGCTTGCTTACAGATGGTAATAGAATATTTGACAGGAACAAAATATTCGCAGAGTACATTAGCAACGAAAGCAGGGACTGCAAGCTCGGGTGGTACATACGTATATAGGATGGCAAATACTTTGAATGACCTTCAGAGTGAAAATGAATATGGTTATAAGCAATTTACTAGGTCTACCACCACGGCATCCACTTTAGAAGGTTGTCTTACCGGTGCACATTCAAGTAGTTATCCCGTTATTTATCATGCAATGACAGGATCGCTTGCATTATATAATGGTACGAATTTGGGACATTATGTAGTTGGTGTAGCGATTTCTTGTAATGGGGGCATGCATGTAGCATATGTAGATCCTTATTATAGGGATTATGGAAGGGGATCCGTATTTGGACTTCATACTGACACCCTGTCTGCGTTTTATGATTCGCTGACTAAATACGCTTCCAGATATCTAATATTCTAATTTGAAAGGTACCAATATGAGAAAAATTATTTCCGTCTTTCTATCGCTTTATTTATTTGTTTGTATGGTGGGGTGTAATGAAAAAGCAGAAACCCAGTTCGAAATGTCTTCGGTACAACTTCCACCATTGTTATCGTCTACAAATGATGTTGAGTTATTGCGGAATGAGGGAGGTACGCTTTATCTAAATGAGCTCGATACCGAAGCAAATCCGTTTCTATTTACAACCAGAGCACTTCATTTGATTTCAATCGGTAACGACGTCACTCGTACTATTGAGGTTGTGAGCAATAAAAGAATTGTAGATTGTGTTATCGCTTTTAATAAATTATATTATTTTAACCTTGTGGAAAAAAATGGGGAATTTTTGTCTGAGTTGTGCTACTGCAGTGTTGACTCCGAAGAAATAACTCTAAAAGAAGAATCAATTAAAGTATTTTCTATTGATGACCCGTATGCATATCCCAGGTTTGTAAAATATGGAGATAGCTATTGTTACAAGATAAACAATTGCATATACGATATCACAAATACTAAGCCAATAAAAGAGGAAGATAAAGATATATTTATATCGAAGTCTGTTACTAAAAAGCAAGACCTTTCTTATAAGCGAGTTGTTGAAAATGGATATGAAATCATACGTCTTTATGATGGTGCAAAGATAGGTGTTGACGGAAATATAGGCAACTTCGTTTTAATCGATAATAATGCAGTATATACAAAAGACAATTCAGTAATATGTTTTGACCTGGAAGATAAAAGTGAAAGAACAATTTATTCCGGAAATGATATATTTGATTTTTCTTTCTATAATGAGAAGTATGTAGTGATTTCCACAGAAAAAAGTATCTTATGTTATGATTTTAAATCAAATAAAAAAGTAGGGGAGGTTTCTCGTCCTGATGGCAGTATAGGTTGGTTATATTCCGATAGCAATGGAAATCTGTCTATGTATTCATCAAGTCATATCTACAAATTTTCAATTGATTGACACGCTGTTTCAATCACATAATCAATATTTAAATGGGGTATAAAATGCTATGAATATATTACAAGACAAGCTGATCTTAATAGTTAGCATTGTGCTTATTATGCTCTGTGTAATACTGCTTATAATATATTTCACCTGTATTCCACCCAAAACTATATGCGTTGAAATAAATGTCACAGATGTAGAACGTGTGTTAATATCTTCGGGATTGGATGGAAAACAGTATGTTTTCACTGAGAATAAAGCACACGAACTTGTAAAAGCGTTTTCAGGAACAACATTACATAGGGATAAAAGCAGCAGAAATTATGATGGTTTTGCGTATAGCGTTGTTTTTTTACGACAATCACGATAAATGCATATTTTCATGTGTTATAAATTCAAATACATCTCTAGTAGTTTCTGACTACTTTTACATATGTGATAATTTTTTGGGTCACGGCATTATCAAAAATATGATTGAAAATGAGACTTTATATTGTTATATCAAAGTCTATGACGGTTTGAATATACAACGTATATGAGAAAGGATTGACAAATTATGACAAGTAATTTGAGAATGATTTTCTCGGCATTGTTCTTATTCTTTTAGGAATTTACTTTCTTATATTAAGCACATCTAAAAGTGGTCTTGTTGAAATATTGGCGGTATGCTTACCTTTTCTCGGTGCAATCATTGCTCTTATAGAAATTTTCAAAAAGTCCGATAGTTAATAGGGATAACTTTTCAGTTGCTCAAGTCCGTAATTGGCAAACCGCATCGAAAACCGATATAAAAGCTTGATTAAAATAAATAAAAATTCCGCTCTCGGTGAGAGCGGAATTTTGTTTATCGTGTTTTAAGTTTTTGTATAAGCTTAATACCTTCGTCAATAAGTACGGTTCCAACAGCCGCTATAAGTGCGATAATCCAGCCCGAAGCTGTAATTCTATCAAGCATAAAGAGCGCTCCAACAGGAGTTATAACCGTAAGTACCACCGGTAAAATTGATGCGCAGCAAAGCGCAGGAGCAATTATGGATGTAACGGTGTTTTTTAGACCAATGGGGTCGGTATAAGTCAGACAAAAGGCGTGAATTATATGTGCAATCAAAAGCGTTGCAAACACAGCTGACCTTGCACCATTAGTTACCCCAAAACTGACAAGTGCCATTACGGATATAAATATTGTAGGAACAACAAAGCTGTAAATGAATTCTTTATTGAATATTTTAATATCCTTAACTTTAAATGCAGAGGATGTTTCAGAACCGTCGAAGAAAATGGCAAATAGGGGAACGGTAAGAGAGAGAAGTCCGCAAACCATTATACACGCAGCGCTTAATGGAGATTTACCGAAAATAACCAAGCCGAAAATAGTTACGGTTAAAAAGGTAAGAATGGCCGTTAAAACATATCCAAGGGCTTTTTTAATATCAATGAAAATGCGAACACTTTCCTTAAACGCAGCAATTACAGAGCTAAATTTGTTATCGTTTACAACCAGGTCGGCAGAATCCTTAGCAATATCGGAAGCTGTTTTTCCTAGAGCACAGCCAATATCGGCACCCAATATAGTTTGCGTATCGTTTACGCTGTCGCCTGTTACAAGCACTTTTTCTCCTGCGGCACGGAATGCATTTACGATGCGCAGCTTGTCTTCGGGAGAGATTCTGGCAAAAATTCGGTAGTCTACTACTTTTTCATTGAATTCGTGATCGCTCAGTTCGGCAAGACCCTCACCACTGATAGCAGCAGAAGCATCGTTAATAATACCAAGCTTAAGCGCAACAGCGGTTGCGGTGTCGATGTGGTCGCCTGTTATCATAACTATTTTAATATCGCTGTTAATACATTCCTTACAAAGGGCTGCAGCCTCGGGATCTACGGCATCCTCAAAACCAAGTATACCTACGAAATTGAGCTCAGTTTCCAGCAGGTCACTGCTGAGATTAGCGGGAATCTCGGCAAGGGGCTTGATAGCAACCGCCAGAACCTTAAGACCTTCTTTGGCAAAATTTTGGGCAGCACTCAGCACTCCTTCTCCTGCGTCGGTGCATCGTGAAGCAATAACCTCGGGAGCGCCCTTTATAATAGCCACGGGATTACCGTTTATTACAGTAACGGTGGTCATTAGCATACGTTCGCTGGTAAATGGAATTTCACCGATTTTGGGATAAAGTCCGTCTATATCGGCCTTATTCATTCCTGCGTAGGAAATGCAAGCGGCCTCAATAGCACGTTCCATATTGTTGGAGTGTCTTTGCATATGCTCGCCGTGGGAGAAGTTACTGCATATAAGAGCCAGACGGAGGAGTGCAATGGCCTGGTCGTCACAAGGTTCTTTTTCGGGAGTAACAATACCGGATGCAGTGCATAACTTAACTACGATAAGTTCTTCAGAGGTTAGCGAGCCCGTTTTATCGGTGCAGATAACCGAAATTTCTTTAAGCTTTTCGATGGTTTCGGGATGTCCAACTGTAATATCTTTCTTTTTAAGTCTTCTGACTGCGGCTGTTGTGGCAAGTGAAAGGAATGATGATATACCGCAGGTGTAGGTTGCCGAAAATACAGCAAGAGCAGAAAGCAAGTGTCCTGATACGGTAACTGCAAAGGATACCTTTGTCGAAGAAAAATCAACAATCATACCAACTGCAAATAGAATAAGCGCACATATAAGAATAGTCTTGAAGGTTATCAGTTCTGTTTTAACAATTTTGGCCTTCAGCGGTGTTTGTTCGACCTCAATCTGTAGGGAAATATCTTCAACCTTTCCAATTTCGGTTGATCTTCCCGTTTCGGTAACGACGGCAAGACCACGACCTCCCTGTACAACGCTTCCGCTGTAAACCATATTTTTACGGTGGGTGATGGGGGTTATGTCATCGTAAAGCTCCAGATGGTTCTTTTCGTTGGGAGCGGTTTCTCCGGTGATTCTGTACTCATCAAGGGTGAGGGCATATGAATCAATGAGTCTGCCGTCGGCCCGGATATAATCTCCGCTTTTAAGTACCATAATATCGCCGGGAACGATAAGCTCGGAAGAAATCGAAACTTCGCTGCCGTCACGTATTACGGTTATATAGGTTTTAACGTTGTTTCTTAGTTTATCAAGCTCCAGGTCGGCATCATATTTAGAGTAACCGCGTACGACCGAAACTATTATAATTACTGCGATTATAACCAGAGGACCTGCAAAATTTCCGGTTTGTGTAACCAAAGAAAGAACACCAAATATAATTGCCGTAATAATTAGTGCAATATTAAAGAAGGTTAAAAATTCGTTTAGAATGTATTTATACCAACTTTTCCTTTGTTTATTATAGAATTTGTTTTTACCATATAAATGAACCCTCTCTGCAGCCTGTTCCGAAGAAAGACCACGGGCAATATCGGTATTAAGTTCACGTAAAACCTCATCTGTAGAGGTGTTATGCCAGATCATAAATTATCCCTCCTGAACATTACCAATAAATTTTACTATAATTTACACTATAAATCAACAATAATTTGTCGTATTGCGTTTTTATAAATTTATGGTATAATAAATTGATATCACGTTAGGAGAGTTATATGAACTGGACAGAAATTTGTATAAAAGTTAAATCAGATGATGTGGACCGCGTTTCAGCTATTGCCAACATGTCTGTACCATACGGAATTTATATTGAAGATTATTCTGACCTTATCGAGCAGTCGTGGGAAATTGCCCACGTTGATCTTATAGAACAGGAGCTTCTTGAAAAGGACAGAAATTACGCAATTATTCACATCTATATTTCCGAAGAGGATAACGCAACAGAGGCGGCCGAGTATATAAAGGAGCTTCTTAGTGCATCTTCTATTTCTTTCGAGCTTGTCAGCAGTATTGTAAACGACAGTACTTGGGCAGATGGATGGAAAAAATATTTTAAATGTACCGAGATAGGCGAAAAGCTTGTAATTCGCCCCAGCTGGGAGGAATACGATAATAAAAGCGGACGTAAGGTTCTCAGCATTGATCCCGGTGCAGCCTTCGGAACGGGCACACACGCCACTACGTCGCTTTGTCTTGAAATACTTGAAAAGCATATTAACAACGAAAGCAGCGTACTCGACATCGGCTGCGGAAGCGGAATTCTTGCCATAGCAGGCGTGCTTCTTGGTGCTAAATCTGCTGTTGGTGTAGATATTGACGCGCAGTCGGTTAAGGTTGCAAGGGAGAATGCTGAAATCAATGCTGTTACCGATAAAACTCAGTTTCTCATCGGCGACCTTGCCGAGGAGGTAAGTGGTAAATACTCTGTTGTTTGTGCAAATATAGTTGCTGATGTAATTATTAAACTTCTTCGCGACGTTGCGGACTATATGGATGATTCTGCAATACTGGTCACCTCAGGTATAATCAACATCCGCAGAGACGACGTTGTCGAGGGCTTTAAAAAGTATGGATTTACCATAGTAGAAGAGCACAACAAGGATAATTGGTACGCATTCGTTTGTAAGAAGGGAGAATAATATGCTCGAATTTGAAGAATTAGGGCTTAAACTATCGGCATTTGAAGAGGACCTTAAGGACCTCAAGGATGCCATAGGATACGAGAATCTTTTAGAGCAGGTTGCAAAGCTTGAAGCTATGTCGGCGGCACCCGGTTTTTGGGACGACCTTGAGAATTCTCAGAACGTTCTGCAAAAAACAAGCCGTCTTAAAGGAAAAATCGCGGAATACGACCGCCTGACCGCCCTTTACGATGACACAATGGTGCTTATTGAGCTTGGAAACGAGGCAGAGGATCTTTCGCTTATTGACGAAATAAATGCCGCCATCGACGATTTCTCGTCTGCGCTGGATAAAATGCGGCTGTCAACCCTGCTCACAGGTGAATATGACCGCAGTAACTGTATTTTAACCTTCCACGCAGGCGCCGGCGGTACTGAAGCGCAGGACTGGAATCAGATGCTGGTAAGAATGTATACGCGTTGGGGTGAGGCCCACGGCTTTAAGGTAAGTATGGTTGATTTTCTTGACGGTGACGAGGCCGGACTTAAAAGTGCGGTGCTTCGCATTGAAGGAGAAAATTCCTACGGCTATCTTAAGAGCGAGGCAGGTGTACATCGTCTGGTACGTGTTTCTCCTTTCGACGCTTCCGGCAGAAGACATACCTCCTTTGCGTCTCTTGACGTAATGCCCGAAATTGACGATAACGTCGAGGTTGAAATTCGTCCTGAAGACCTTAAGGTTGATACCTACCG
>JAXJWR010000308.1:0-3777 GCA_036307905.1 Acutalibacteraceae bacterium | reverse complement strand
TGGTACATATTTCCGAAATCGCCCAATCCTATGTAAACGATATTCGCGAATTCGTTAAAGAAGGCGATGTCGTAAAACTTAAGGTCTTAACCGTTGGAGACGACGGTAAGATAAGTCTCAGCATCAAGCGTGCGCAGGAACCCAAGCCCGACGCTCCCCGTCGTGACCGTAGGGAAAAGCGTCCCTACACACCCAAAGCACCTGCACCCGCTCCCGACGGTTCTTACGTTTGGACGGCCAAAAAAAGCGAATCTACCTCCTTTGAAGATATGATGAGCAAATTTAAAGCAACCAGCGACGAAAAGTTTTCCGACTTGAAGCGCAAAAACCCCGATGCAAAGCGTAATCGCCGCGGCGGTATGAAATAAATAATACAGTAGGCGGATTTCGGAAAACGAATTCCGCCTATTTTTCATAAAGGAAATTAAAATGAGAGAAATAAGTACAGAACTCATTAAAAACACAGTTGCCGAACTTTGCATAATCGCAAACAAAACCTTGCCCTGCGATATGGCTCTAAAAATACAACAGGCCAAGAATTCGGAGGAAATGCCACTGGCTAAAAGCATTATGTCCGATATTTGCGAGAATCTGGAAGCGGCAAAAAAACTAGATCTTCCCATCTGTCAGGATACGGGTATGGCGGTAGTGTTTGTTGAGATTGGACAAGACCTTCATATAGTCGGAGATAATTTTGAGGATGCGATAAACGACGGAGTTGCACTCGGCTACGAAAAGGGACTTCTTCGCAAATCGGTTGTGGGCGATCCGCTTTGTCGTGTAAACACCGAAAACAATACACCTGCAATTATTCATACCCGAATAGTAAAGGGCGATAAAATTACCATAACCGTGGCGCCCAAAGGCTTTGGAAGCGAGAATATGAGCGGCATCAGAATGCTCACCCCTTCAGCTGGCAGGCAGGGTGTTATTGATGCGGTTCTGGAAATAGTAAAAGCGGCAGGCAGTAATCCCTGTCCCCCCATAGTGGTTGGGGTCGGCATCGGCGGAGATTTCGAGCAATGCGCACTTCTTTCGAAAAAAGCCCTCTGCAGAAGTACCGAAACTCCAAACAGCAACCCTTTTTACGAGCAGCTTGAAAAAGAGCTTCTTTCAAAGATTAACGAACTGAATATTGGTCCTCAGGGCTTTGGCGGAAAGACAACGGCCCTTGCGGTGAATATCGAAACAGCACCAACCCATATTGCGGGTCTGCCGGTGGCAGTAAATATCGGCTGTCACGTAACCCGCCACGCAACTAAAATAATATAACGGAGAAATTTAATGACTAAACTTAAATATATTGCACCCTGTCTTTTCGGAGTCGAAGGAATAGCCGCGGGCGAGCTGGAAAGAATGGGATGTGAAAACGTAAAGGCCGAAAACGGAAGGGTTTGCTTTGAAGGCGACCTTAACATCCTTGCCAGAGCAAATATAAACTCCCGATTTTGCGAGAGAATTTGTATATGTGTGGGCGAGTTCGAGGCAATGACCTTTGAAGAACTTTTCCAGGGAGTCAAAAAACTAAACTGGGAGGATTATATCGGTAAAGACGATGCCTTTCCCGTAAACGGATACAGCCTTAATTCGGCGCTTTTCAGTATACCCGATTGCCAGTCAATAATTAAAAAAGCTATCGTCGAAAGACTTAAAGCAAAATACGGAATATCCTGGTTTAACGAAACGGGCTGCGAGGTTAAAATTCGCTTCTCAATCCTTAAAAATAAGGTGTCTGTAATGATAGATACCTCGGGCGAGGGCCTTCATAAAAGAGGATACCGCAGGAAATCCAATGAGGCACCTCTTAAGGAAACCTTGGCGGCCGCCATTTGCGATACCGCGCGAATTTTCCCGGACACACAGCTTTACGATCCCTTCTGCGGAAGCGGAACCATACTTATAGAATCAGCGATGATGGCCATGAAAATGGCACCGGGCCTCAGGCGATTCTTTGCCTCCGAAAAATTCGGATTTGTGCCCGAACAGGTGTGGAGAGAAGAGCGTAATGCCGCTCTGGATAAAATAGTCCACAACATCGACTTTTGCGCCGTAGGCACAGATATTGACCCCGCCGCCGTAGAACTTGCTAAAGAAAATGCGGCAAAAGCCGGAGTTTCAAAATACGTTAAGGTCAGCGTGGCCGATATAAAGGACTTTAAAGCCCCCGAAGGCAGATTCCTGACCGTTACAAATCCCCCCTATGGTGAACGTCTGTTGGATATTAAGCAGGCCCAGGCGCTATATAAAACAATGGGCGAGGTTTTCGAGCAGGGACAAGGCAAAAAATACTTCGTAATCAGTCCCGACGACGATTTTGAAAAGATATTTGGTCGTCAGGCCGATAAAAGACGCAAACTCTATAACGGAATGATAAAATGTCAGCTGTTTATGTACTTTAAATAAGGAGTTTTTGTATGAGGGACGTTTATATTATAAATCCGGCAGCAGGAAAGCAGGACGATACGGTAGAACTTACCCGTCGTATTCGTGATGTTTACGGTGACGATTGCAAAATCCTTGTTACAACAGGTGTGGGCGACGCAATGGCCAAGGCTAGGGCAGAGGCCGAAACAGGTGACGAGGTACGAATATTCGCCTGCGGAGGAGATGGTACTTCCTTTGAAGTTTTAAACGGAATTGTCGGCTATAAAAATGCCGCAATAGGTGTAGTTCCCATCGGTTCGGCAAATGATTTTATAAAATATTTCGGTTTTGATTCTAAACCCCGTTTTCTTGATATTAAAAGGCAGAAAAACGGAACCCTCTTTCCCATAGACCTTATAAAAGCAGGGGATAAATACTGTATGAATCAGTGCTGTGCCGGTCTTGACGCACAGGTTGCCGATATAATGCAGCGCTATAAAAGACTTCCCCTTGTAAGCGGAAGTATGGCCTACAATCTGGCGGTCGTTAGGGCTATGCTCGGAAAGCTTGGTATAAAAATGAAGGTTACGGCCGACGGGAAGGTGTTTAAAGAGGGAAGTGTGCTTTTTGCCGTTTGTGCTAATGCTCAGGTCTACGGTGGCGGATATATCAGCGCCCCCGAAGCCAACGTTTCCGACGGATTGCTTGACTGCGTAACCATAGATACCGTAAGTAAGCTTCAGGTTCCCGGCCTTCTTCCCAAATATAAGGCAGGAAAGCACAGAGAGCTTGATGTCTGCACAATGGGAAAATGCAAAACCTTCGAGTTTGTTGCAGAAAAACCAATTCCGGTAAGCTTAGATGGTGAGATAATACATACCGATAATTTCATTTGTGAGGTTGTCGAGGACGGAATAAACTTTGTCCTTCCGGAATAAAATGTTAATAAAGTAAAAATATTGCGAAAACTACTTGATTTTTAAGAAAAAATTGGTACAATATAATTAGCACTCAGACCAAAAGAGTGCTAATTATATTGTAATTTATTTTTGGAGGCATTCAAAATGACTGTTAAACCCCTTTTAGACAGAGTTGTTTTAAAATCTGTCGAAGCAGAAGAAACCACCAAAAGCGGAATTATTTTGACCGCAGCCGCTAAAGAGAAGCCCGAAATTGCCGAGGTAGTCGCAGTAGGCCCCGGCGGTAAGGTAGACGGCAACGAGGTAGAAATGTTCCTTAAGGTTGGTGACAAGGTAATCACCGCAAAATATGCAGGTACCGAGGTTAAGGTAGACGGCGAAACCTATTCCATCGTTCGCCAGTCCGACATCCTTGCAATCGTAGAATAATTTTGGAGGCAATATAAAATGGCAAAAGAAATCATTTTCGGCGAAGAGGCTCGCAAAGCCCTTC
>JAXJWR010000307.1:0-1265 GCA_036307905.1 Acutalibacteraceae bacterium | reverse complement strand
TTAAACGGAAAATGGAATTTATATTTTGCGCCTTATGACGAGAAAAGGTCGGTCATGCCCGACACTCTGCATTCTTCAGGCTATGGCCTTATCCCCGCTCAGGTGCCGGGCAACGTGGAGCTTGACCTCATAACAGCAGGACTGCTACCCGAAGATATTTTCAGAGGCCTTAATATCCGTAAAACCGAAAAATTCGAAACCTATGATTGGTGGTATGAAAAGACCTTTACCGCCCCCGAAAAAATTTCGGCTAAAGAAAAGGCAACGCTTTGTTTCCGCGGGGTAGACTGTCTGGCCGAATATTTCTTAAACGGAGAAAAACTTGGGGAAAGCGATAATATGTTTATCGCCCACGAGTTCGATGTTACGAATAAACTTGCATACGGCAAGAATAATACCATTGTTGTTCACATCTCTTCTGTTGCAGCGAAGTTGGCAGGGGGCGATCTGGAGCTGTGTTCAATTCGAAGCGAATGGGGAATGCCCAAGTTTTTAACCCACATAAGAAAGGCGCCTCATATGTCGGGCTGGGATATTATGCCCCGCGCCATGTCGGCCGGACTTTGGCGCGACGTGGAGCTTCGCATAGAACCGATTTACGGAATAAAATACGTCTACGTCACGCCGGACAGAATTGAAGGCGGCGTTACCAAGATTCGCCTTATGTACGACTCGCATCTGCCCTTTGAGTACCGCCTTGCTGACCTGAAAATTAAAATCACCTTAAAATGCGGCGACAGCGTAATTGAAAGCGTTCAGCTCAGAAAAGGAGGCATCGGTTGCACTTATCTGGAAATTCCCGATTGCAAATACTGGTGGCCCCGAGGCTACGGCGAGCAGAATATGTATGATATTACGGTTGCCCTTTACACCCTTTCGGGTGAACTTATTGCCGAAAAAAGCGTTCGCAGAGGCATCAGATGGGTTAAACTTTGTCGCACCGATACGGTAGAACCAAACGGGCGTTTTGAGTTTGAAATAAACGGCAAAAAGGTTTTGGCTTTGGGCGCGAATTGGGTACCGATGGACCCCTTTCACAGCAGAGATAAATCCAGATACGCAAAGGCCCTCGCTATGCTTGACGACCTGAATTGCAATATAGTTCGTTGCTGGGGCGGAAACGTCTATGAAGACCATGAGTTTTTTGATTTCTGCGACAGTCACGGCATTATGGTGTGGCAGGATTTTGCGATGGCCTGCCAGTATTATCCGCAAACCGAGGAGTTTTTCGACAAAATCCGCCGCGAGGCCGAGTGGGTAATTAC
>JAXJWR010000306.1:0-11655 GCA_036307905.1 Acutalibacteraceae bacterium | reverse complement strand
TGCTTTATGGTGGAGCTCCAGGAGCCCAGCGACCTTATGGTGGTAGCGGAAAAGACAACCCCCTCGGGCAGAATCATACCCGACCGCCGAATAGATATGGGTCTGTCTTTTGATAAAATGATGGATGTTTACGATTATACACCCCTCTCTTTCGAAGCGGCTAAAGAAAAATTTATGCCCAAAAGCAGGAAACTTTCTAAGGGTGTCACCGAGATTCTCGGAGCGGCTATAACCGATAAATTCAAAATGCTCAGATGTGACGGTAACTGCAGAGCGGATAATATCGGCAAATACGCGGTGGCTATTTGCATAAACGGTAGCGGCAGTATAAACGGCACAAAAATAAACCGAGGAGACCGTCTGCTTATAAAAGACGAAACCACCTTGCTTTTTTGCGATAACAAAAACCTTTCGGTAATAATATGTTATTAAACACAAAGCCACTTGAAAATTTTTTCAAGTGGCTTTTTTAGGTGGCGAATATTAAACTTATGTGCATCTGTTTGATGCGTAAGGGGGGGAATGCAGGTATGGTAAGTGTGTTGGTGCTTTCTGGCGAGGCAACTATGGACGACCTTAAGAATTCAGACGTAACCCCCGACCTGGTGCTGAACGACTGCTCGGCAATAACAGAACAAATCAAATAATCATAAAAGCGATAGAAGAAAATCTCTTCTATCGCTTTTTGCTATTATTGACTTTGTTAAGTGTTTTTTTCTCTAATCTCATCGATAATTGCTTGGAGATTTTGAATCGTTTTCTCAGAAACACCTGATACATCTAAATATCTTCTATCGTCTCGAGAAAGCAGAAAATCAGTAGAAATATTAAAAACATCTGCTATTTTAGATAACATTTCTATGGATGGTTGAATGTTTTCGTTTTCCCAATTTGAAACGCTTTGCTTAGTTACGTCAAGCATTTTAGCTAACTCAACCTGACTGATTTTTTTTGCTAAACGAATTTCACGAATTTTATCACCTAACATAAAAACATTCCCTTTACAAAATCTACAATACTATTGTATATTATCACTTGACAATATAAAAATACTATGGTATATTAATATTGTACTTTGCGAGGCGGAATATACCTATGTTAAAGATTTTAAAAACTGTAGTATTAATTTTATTCTTGATTTTGACCTTTATGTATGGTTGTCCCATTTTGCAAATGTTTGATATAACTTGTCCGGCGTGCGGAGTAACTCATGCGTGGATTCATTTTTTAAATTGCGAATTTATTGAGTCGTTTAACAGCAACCCTATGTTTATCCCCTTAACCGTTATGTTTTTTCGTATAATTTTTTGTGATATAAGGAACGCAAAAATTAAAACACCAGAAACTGTTATGTACGTAATTGTGGCAAGTATATCCTACGTTTTCAACATTTTACGAATTTTTAATTGGTTATAATCCGAAAGGAATTATAATATAAAATGAAAAGGGGAATTTTAAATGGATTCACAAAAAGTTGACATGTATATCATGACAAATCAAAAGTATCTTCCTGCAGAAAAGATGGCGTTTTTAAAACAAAAACTAGCCGATGCAGATGAAAGCAAGTTTGCTTTAGCATCGTCTGTTGAGTTTAAAGACCCTACAACTATTTTGCTGGTATCTTTATTTTTAGGTGGATTGGGCATAGACAGATTTATGCTTGGCGAAACCGGTATGGGTATATTAAAACTTTTGACATGTGGTCTCTGTGGCATTTTGACTATTATAGACTGGTTCTCAGTACAGAAGAAAGCTAAAGAATTAAACTATAACAATTTAATGTTAATGCTTTAAATCTGTCAGATTAATACACAATACATAACAAAGCGGCACCGTATTCATAGGAATACGGTGCCACTTTTCTGTGCTAAAGATAAATATAATCATTATAATCCGTACGGAAGCCAGTAGGGGAGGGCTTTCTCCTCCCGCATATCAGTCAAACTGAGCGTTATATAGTGACTTATAAAAACTATCCCTGCACATTAGCTCTGCGTGATTGCCCTGCTCCACAATATCTCCGTCTTTAACCACAAGAATGTTATCGGCATTCTGTATGGTCGAAAGTCTGTGGGCAATAACAAAGCAGGTTTTTCCCTTCATAAGGTTTCTCATAGCCGACTGTATCAGCCGCTCGGTTCTCGAGTCCACGTTAGAGGTGGCCTCGTCCAGAATCAGCATAGGAGCCTTAGAAAGCATTGCTCTGGCAATGGTAAGCAACTGCTTTTGACCCTTTGATATGGTGGTTCCGTCATCCGTCAGCACTGTGTCATAGCCCTCGGGCAGATGCTCGATAAAGCTGTGGATTTTGGCCGCTTTTGCCGCCTCAATAATCTCCTCCTCGGTGGCATCCTGCCGCCCGTAGGCAATGTTTTCCCTTACTGTACCGCAAAAAAGCCAGGTGTCCTGAAGCACCATACTGTATGCGGCGCGCAAGCTCTTTCGCGTTATCTGATTTATAGAGTGACCATCCAGTAGGATTTCTCCCTCCTGCACGTCGTAAAATCTCATAAGCAGATTGATAATGGTGGTCTTGCCCGCACCCGTAGGGCCAACGATGGCAACAACACTTCCGGGCTTGGCCACAAAGGAAAGATTATGAATAATAATCCTGTCGGGGTCGTATCCGAACTTTACATTTTTAAGCTCCACAAGACCCTTAACCTCGTTAAGCTCTACCGCGTCTGCGGCATCAGGAGTTTCGGGGGCTTGGTCTATCATCATAAACACGCGCTCGGCGGCAGTGGTTGCCGACTGAAGCTCGCTTATAATGTTTGCAAATTCGTTTATCGGGCCCGAAAATCTTCTGGAATACAGCACAAAGGCCGAAATGTTACCAAGACTTATTTTACCGAAGAAGAATAAAACTGCGCCCAGAACGCTTACCAGAGCCAAAGAAAGGTTGTTAATAAGATTCATACTGGGCCCTACAAAGGAACCGTAGTATTCAGCCTTAAAATAGCTTTCCACCGCACGGTTGTTATTCCTTCTGAATCTTTCGCACATCTGAGCCTCGCGTCCGTAGGCCTTAACCGTTTTTTGTCCCGAAAGTATTTCTTCGGCATAGCCGTTAAGCTCACCCAGCTTTTCGTTGCGGTCGCGGAAAAGGGGACGAACCCGCTTGCTCATATATCTTGTAAAATAAATCGAAATGGGTATGGTAACCGCAAACACCGAAACCAGGGGAGGGGAGATTATTATCATCATGGTAAGACTTCCCACAACCGTGATTACCGAAGAAAAAATCTGAACGAAATCGGTAGAAAGGGAGGTGTTTACCGTGTCGATGTCGTAGGAAATACGGTTTATAAGGTCACCAATCTGGTGCTTGTCGAAAAATCCAACGGGAAGCTTTGTGAAATGGTCGAAGAGGTCCTTGCGCATCTCCATAGAAACCTTTTTACCCAGCCGAATCATAATAATATTCAGAATATATCCGAACAGTGCGCTGACGATATAAAAGATTATCATAAGGGTGCAAAACAGAAACACCTTTTCGAAATCTACTCCCGAGCCGTCCTTGGGGGCGATGGCATCAATGGCTTCTCCCGAAAGGGAAGGGCCAACCAGCGCCAACAGATTAGAGGCAATCGCCAAAAAAGTGGCCAGCATCAGCGTCCATTTGAAGCGGTAAAGATATTTCCAAAGCCGTTTAAGAACAGCTACCTGTCTTTTAACCGAAACAGGCTCTTTTTCCCCTGCAGGCATTTTGCCAACCTTAACGGGTGCTGCCATTATACGCCACCTCCCATCTGAGTTTTTGCAATATCGCGGTACATCTCGCACCGATTTATAAGCTCGTTGTGGGTTCCCTTGTCAACAATACGACCTTCATCAATAAGAAGTATTACGTCGCTGTTCATTACAGAGGATACACGCTGTGCAATAACAACGGTGGTAGGCCTGTAATCAAGACCTGCTATTGCGTTTCTGAGAGCGGCATCGGTCTTATAGTCAAGTGCAGAGGAAGCGTCGTCCAGTATCAATATTTCAGGCTTTCCCGCCAAAGCCCTTGCTACAAGAAGTCGCTGACGCTGACCACCCGAGAGATTGTGGCCCGACATGGTCAACTCGTAGTCAAGGCCTCTCTGATCAATAAAGTCTTTACCCTGTGCGGCGGTTACGGCGGCCATAATATCCTCGGTTTTAATATCACGCTCGAAATTAAGGTTTTCCTCCACCGTTCCCGCATAAAGAAAATCGTTTTGCATAGCTATGCCGAACTTTTCTCTAAGTTGTCTTGTGGCAATTCTTCTAATATCCCTGCCGTCAATATATATGCCGCCCTCTTTGGGGTCGTAAAACCTCATAAGCAGTTTTATAAGGGTGGTTTTTCCGCTTCCGGTTGCACCGATAATACCCAGCGTTCCACCCCTCGGTACCGCAAAAGAAATATCCGAAAGGTCGTCCTTTTTTCCGTTATAAGAAAAGGAAACCCCGCTGAAAACAATCTTTGCATCGGTCTTTATGTCGGGAGCACCGACAGCCTCGGCGAAAAGCTCATCCTCGTCCTTTTGGTATAGCACCTCTGCAATACGGTTCATGCTGGCAACACCCTTAGAGCTGTTTACAAAAAGACGTGTCACCATCATCATAGCGTTAAGAATAATTGTAAAATAGGTCATAAAGGCAATTATCGTACCGGGCTCGGTCAGACCTGCGTTTATACGGAAAGCTCCCACCAGAATAACCGCTGTCATACCGCCGTTAAGCAGAATATTCATAATAGGGCTGGTGGTAGCCATAACTACACCTGCGGTGGTTTCGCTGCTGCCGACCTCATTGTTTATCTGTGTAAAACGCTCTTTTTCGTATTCGGTTTTAGAAAGAGCCTTAATAACCCTTACTCCAACAATGTTTTCGCGTACTATTCGTACCATACCGTCGGTTTTTCTTTGTACCTTGTCGTAAAGAGGAATACCTTTTTTGGAAACGGTGTAAATAACAAAGGCGATAATGGGCAGCGCCGCCAGAAGTACGCAGGTCAGCACAGGCTCCATAGAGAAGGTCATAATAACTCCGCCGATAAGCAGAATCGGGGCGCGCACACCCATTCGCTGAACCATTCCCAGCATACGGTGTACGTTGTAGGTGTCGCCCGTAAGTCTCATTTCAAGGGTGGGAATTGAAAAATCGTTAATCTGTCTTTCCGAAAGGCAGATGGTTTTTTTGAAAAGGTCCATTCTAATATCTCTTATGGCATCCCTTGATGTTGAAGCGGCAATTCGGTTGGCCACAATATTGCTTATCCAGGCTATTGCGGCGCAGAGTATCATAGCGGCACCCCAAATAAATATCATACGAAGGCTGCCGTCCTCCTTGGCCTGAGGAACAACGTTATCCAGCAAATGGGCAAGAATATAGGGTAAAAACAGGTCCATAATAGAACCTACGAATTTTATTACCGTTCCTATAGCAATTCTTCCTGCAACAGGTTTTAAATAACGGAATAAAGCCTTCATACATCCGCCTCCTTTGCTGAAGTTAGCGCTTTGTCTAAAAGGCTTTTAAGCAGAGTCGCCTCATCCTGCGAAAGGCCGAAGGTGATTATTTCGTTCCATTTGTCCACGGCTTTGTCCACGGCAATGCGGGCCTCCTTGGCCTTTTCGGTAAGGTATACCCTGCAAACTCTTTCGTCATCAGGGTCTTTTCTTACATCTATCATTTCGGCTGCTTTCAGCTTTTCTATTTGTCTTGTGACGTTGCTTTTATTTACGTGAAGGTGCTCGGCAATCTCATCCTGGCGGCAACCCTCGTGGCGTCCAAGATAAAAAATATACGGGTACTGAACCCCTTTGAGTCCTGTTTCATCCTCGAATTTGTTATAAAACTGAAGTGCGCGTCTGTGAAGTACGCTTATATATCCCGAGATTCTTCTCATAAAACACCTCAAAATAATAGAATTAGTTGCGTTTGCAACTAATTCTATTATATGCAAAACAAACTAGTTTGTCAATTATTGGCAGGTAACATCGCAAAAAAATGTGATAGTTCTGTTTGAACTATTATTTCTTTTCGCTTTTAAGGCATTTTCTGAGATGAGCGGCATCATAAAAGCCGCAAAGCGCCGCAATCTCGGTAAGGTTTAAGTCGGTATCATCCATATATTTTCGCGCCATTTTAAGTCTGTATTCCAGTATGTATTTGTAGGGCGGCATACCGCAGATTTTTGTAAAATGCCGAACAAAGGTTGCGCGCGCCATTTTGCACCTTTCGGACAGGGTGGTAATTGTTAATTTCTCCTCGAAATTTTGGTGTATAAAACTGAGGCAGTCAGTAATGCTCAGCAATTCTTTCTTTTCTTCGGTATGAAGTGGCGTTGAGTCAAAACGGGAGGAGATGAGCATACAAAAATAAGCGAGAAGTTTTTTTGCCGCAGCGTTTATATATAGTTCGGCATCGACAAGGGATTTGCATTTTTCAATAAAGTCAAGATCAAAAAGCACAAGGCTAAGCTCATCTTCGCTAAGCGTTAAAAAGAGGTTTTCGTGATACTGCGCCCGAAGATAAGGTTCTATTTCAAAAAGCAAGCAAAACCCTGCGTTTTTTGTGAATTCGCTGAAATATTTATCGAGAAAATCCCGATGCACCAGAATATGGTGTACGTCAAGATTGCCGTAATTTTCATAGCTGTGTCTTACTCCGGGCGGAATAACAAAAACGCATCCGCGCGCAGCATCACAGCTCATTCCTTCGATAAAATGTTGACCAAAACCCGCAAGCACAATGTTTATTTCATAAAAGCTGTGGGTGTGAAAATCGATGGAATAATCGTTATGCAAAAATGATTTGATGTATTCGTTTTCTTCGCCGTTAAAGGAATCGGCGTGGCTCCAATGATTTTTAAAATAGCTCATAATCCCTCGTATTGATACAAATTTACCTTAAAATAGATAATATTATACTATAATCATATCATACTTTTTGGTATAATGCAAGTATAAGAGGTGACGTGTAATGAGTCGAGACGTTATATGTGATGAATTTAAAAAGGTTGGCGAGTTTTTTGCCGCAGGTTTTTTTGAAGAACCTTCAAAATCTATGTTTTCCCGATTTTCACGGGCTGTAAGGCGTTATTTCGAAAAGTGCCGACTAAACGGTTACGGCGGGGAGCCTCTTTATCCCTGCGGTTCGAAGTTTACGGGTATGCTTGTTTTTCCGGACTATTCCTTTACGGTCGCTGTCGAATGGGAAAAACTCAGGGAAAAGTGTCCCGAAGCCACAGATAAACTTGCAGAAGAACTCACGAAATTTAAACTTTTCACACCCGCCGAGCATACCGTTGGCGGAAATCTATATACTCACAGCTATCCCAATTTTAAACGAATAATCAAAGAAGGCCTCGACGGTTATGAGGAACGCGTTCGCAGGATTGAAACCGAGGATATTCGCGAAGGACTTTTGGATGTAATAGCAGGAATACGCGTCTACCACAGCAGAATTCTTGAAAAACTAAAGTTTGAAGCGCCCGATTCTCAGCTTTATTACGCTCTTTTAAATGTGCCCTTCAAACCTGCCAAAACGCTTTACGAAGCTCTTGTTTGTCTGAATTTTATATATTATATTGACGGTTGCGATAACATAGGACGCCCCGATTCGGATTTAATAGAGTATTTTCGCGGAGAGGACGTAACCGAGGTTCTTCGTTGCTTTTTTAAAAACGTAGATGATAATAACGGCTGGTCGGGAGCGTTGGGTCCGAACTATAACCCCCTTACCATTCAGTGCCTTAAAGCTTCAAAAGGTTTGCGCCGACCAAGCGTTGAGCTTAGAATAACTCCCAATATGCCCGATGAGGTGTGGGAAGCGGCTATTGATTCCATAAAGGCAGGCGGCGGATCCCCCAGCCTTTATAACGAACAGGCCTATCAGAATAACCTCATAAAACTTTTTCCCAGCATACCAAAATCTGATCTGCTTTGCTTTGCTGGAGGAGGTTGCACAGAAACTATGCTTGCGGGAATAAGCAACGTGGGTTCGCTTGACGCGGGCATTAATCTGGCTCTCATTTTCGAAAAGTTTATGCGTGAGCATCTGTCTGAGTACAGCAATTTCGAAAAGTTCTATGAAGCCTTTATCTTTGAATGTAATATAACAATAGGTGAAGTTTTGGACGCCGTAAGCAAATCGCAGAAAAACCGCGAACAGTTCAGACCTAATCCTATCCGCACGCTTTTTATCGACGATTGCATCGAACGGGGTAAGGACTTTAACGGCGGTGGAGCTAGATACTATTGGAGCGAAATAAATCTTGCAGGAATGATAAACGTGTTAGACAGTCTTTCGACAATAAATAAAATTGTCTTTGACGACGGTAAAATGACTGCCGAGGAGTTTTTGCAAGTCCTTTCCTCCGGTGAAACCTTTAAGAATTATCGCGATATTCCTCGTCACGGAACAAACAATACTCAGTCCGACGATTTGGCCCGCCGACTTTCGCAGGATATCTGCAAAGCCTTCGAGCAGAAAACCCCCTATCTCGGCGGTAAATTTCTTCCGTCTTCAATTCAGTTTATAACCTATGTTAGCGCAGGTAAAAACGTCGGGGCCACGCCCGACGGAAGAAGAGCAGGGGAGCCCCTTTGTGATTCTATCGGAGCGATACATAACAACGACGATAAAGGAATCACGGCTCTGCTGGGCAGCGCCGCAGCTCTTGCGCAAAGCGAAATGGCTGGCACGCCCGTTCTTAACCTTAAACTTTCAAACGAAACCCTGAGCGCAAGTCTCAAACCGCTTGTTTTGGGGTATTTTGAAAAAGGGGGCATGCAGCTTCAGATTACCTGCACAAACAAGGATGAATTGCTCGACGCGGCAGAGCATCCTGAAAAACACCCCAATCTTATCGTCAGAGTCGGCGGCTATTCCGAATACTTCGGTCGACTTACCGACGAGCTTCGGCGCACCGTAATAGAGAGAACCCTATACCAATAAAATAAAGCCTTGTCAAAAGAGCCTGTCTTAGGTAATTTATCCCTAAGACAGGCTCTTTCAGCAATAAGGCTTTTATTTTTGCGTCTTTTTTGTTCCTTTAAGCTGCACAAAAATCCCTAAAACAATAACTCCAAGTCCCGCAACCGACATAAGTTCAATCGGCTCTTTCAGTATAAAGAAGGTCCACACAAGAGAAAGAAAGGGGGTAATATATGCAAGGTTGGAAATTTTTGCCGTATCACCATTTTTAAGGGCCAGCGCCCAGGTTACCGTGGCAATCGCCATAACGAAAATTCCGTTCCAGGCAAAGCCCAACATCTGGGGTAAAGTGATGCTTATAGGTGTGCCTGTGATTGCATTTATGCTTGCCGTAAGAATAAAGGTAACAAAAAATGAGACCATCATCGAAACGAGATAATCGTAGTCCCATTTCTCACACAAAGCCGTGAAGAGTCCGTAGGAAACGGCGGCAAGAATACACAGTATCACCCCTAAAAAGGAGCCTGAGCCAAAGTCAAAAATTCGGTCTCCGGCTACGGTAAGCACACCTAAAAAGGACAAAACCAGGGCAATAACAGTCTTTATTGTTAGCTTTTCCTTTAAAAGAATACAGGCAAAAACAACACTCATCACAGGCCATAGGTAGTTTATAATAAAAGCCTGTGAAGCCGCCATACGCGCCGTACCGGAATAAAGGAATACATAATAGAAAAAGGTTCCGGGAAGACCGATAAGCACCATGATAATAATATCTTTAAATCGGTAACCTAAAAGCTTTTTGAATCTTCCCGTAATCAGGTTTATTACAAGTAAAGAACCCGTCGCAAAAAAGGCACTGCACATCAGCACCTGATAACTGCTGAGGCTGCCAAGCAGCAGCTTGGAAACGGTTGCAATGGTCGACCAGCAGAGTATGGAAATCGCCGCATAAATATACGCCTTCTTCATTTTGATTTACATACCTCCTTTTGCTAACAGCCGTCTTACAAAATGTGATTATACCACAATATTTTTAGCATAGCAACAAAATTAAATTACGAAAAATTTTCGTATCAGCATCTATTGACGGTGAATTTTGGCTGTGCTAATATAAAGCAAAGGGGGGATTCCTTAATGCTTTATAATTTTTCTATAATGCCTATATCAGAGAGCGAATTTGAAAAACGTGCCGAAGACATAGTAACCCAGGTCAAAAGGGGGGCTTTTTCCATGCCTCTTTTCTGTATGACCCTGGTTCCTGAAGGCAATCCCGTGTGGGATAAGGCGGGTAAAATGGCAAAGGTCTATGGACGTTACCGTGATCGACTCGCTAAGGATGGTGTCGAAGCGGGAATTCTTGTTCAGGCAAGCCTTGGCCACGGCTACGAAATATGTCACGCCCCCTTTCAGACCTATGTGGGCCTTTCAAGTGACGATAACGACGGTTGCCCCGAAGGTGTAAATACCGAAAACTCATACTGCCCGTTAGATAAAGGTTTTCTCGGCCACTTTGCCGACGTGTTCAGAACCCTGGCAAAGGAAAGACCTAAGGCCATTATGATGGATGATGACTTCCGTTTGATTCTGCGTAACGGCAGAGGTTGCGCCTGCCCCCTGCATATGGCGGAATTCAATCGTCGCACGGGACTTAATATGACCCGTGAAGAGCTATGGAAGCACGTCTCCACCCACCCTTTGGGAGACCCGCTGACCAATACCTTTTTCGCCACCCAGCGTGATTCAATGGTAGAGGCCGTAAAGGTGTTTCGTGCCGCTATTGATGAAATAGACCCCTCAATCCAGGGTATCAACTGCACTTCAGGCTTTATATGCGAATCGGTGGATTATACCAATAAGGTGTTTGCAGGAAAGGGCAATCCCACTATGGTAAGAGTACCTAACGGATGCTATGCACCTTATTCGGTAAGGGGCTTCAGTAGTGGCATTATAAACGCTGCTATCTGCCGCGCAAGGCTTAAAAAAAGGGGAATAGATGTTATCCTTTCCGAAACCGATACCATACCCTTCAACCGTTATGCAAAAAGCGCCCGCTATCTCCACGCTCACTATGCCGCATCTATCCTGGAGGGTCTTAAGGGGGCAAAGCATTGGCTTACGCGCATCTCTGCCTTCGAACCCGAGTCGGGAAAGGCATATCGCGATATACTGGCCGAGCATAACGGTATGTATGAAGCCCTTGCCCGTATTTCCGACGATATAAAGTGGGTGGGACTTTCGGCTACCTTTGTAGAACAAAATAGCATTGACGTCTGCGGTCCGCTTTGGGAATATCACAGCCACAATATTATTCAAATGAATCTCGAGCGAATGGGTCTGCCCTTCTATCTTTCCGAAGAGGGCGAAAAGGCTAATTTCATCGAAGGAAAAGTGGCCGAAGCGCTTACAAACGAGGAAATCGAAAAACTGTTCAAGACTTCGGTATTTGTCGATGGCGAAGCCGCAAAGATTTTATGCAGTCGTGGTTTTGGCAAACTGCTTGGCGTAGAGGTAACAGATTGGGACCTCGGCCACGTGGAAAACGAGAGTTTCGACCAAACCCTCGATATGTGCTGTACAAAACAGAAAGCGCACAAAAAAATCACTCCCATAAATTCCGCTACCGAAATTCTTTCTCATAACTGCATCCAAGAAGAGGAAAATGCAAAACTGCTTGCACCGGCCGTCACCTGTCTTGACAGGGGAGAGGGAAGACTATCTGTGGTGTTCTGCGGCTCACCCACC
>JAXJWR010000305.1:0-1367 GCA_036307905.1 Acutalibacteraceae bacterium | reverse complement strand
GGAAATAAACGGGCCAAGGATACGGTTGAATCCTTCATTTCTTCGGGACGTTTCCCCCACGCTCTCATTATTGAGGGCGAATTGGGGACGGGCCGAAGAACTTTGGCAAAATATCTTGCCAAAACAGCCCTTTGCGAGGAAGCCGCACCACCCTGCAATCTCTGCAGAAACTGTCATTTGTCCGATGCAGACACCCATCCCGACATACAGACGGTAGCCCCCGAGGACAAAAAGAAGAATATTGCGGTAGGCCAGATACGCGAGCTTCGCACCACGGCTTACCATTCACCCCACACCGCCCGACGACGTGTTTTTATTATCGAGCAGGCCGAAACCATGAACCCGAATTCACAAAATTCACTCTTAAAGGTTTTGGAAGAGCCGCCCAGCGACGTTATCTTTATACTGATAGCAACGTCGGCAAACCAACTGCTTGACACGGTTGTTTCCCGCTGTATGACCATTTCCCTTTCTCCCGTCACTACACAGGAAGCTTTAGAAGTTCTGAGAAATCGGCACAATATAAAGGCCGAAAACCTTGAAGAGCTTGTGGCCCTGGAAAAAAACTCCATAGGACGGGTTCTTATACGGCTCAAAAGCAAAAAAGAGGGCCGTGCGGCGGCAATAGCGGGCGACTATTTAAAGGCAGTGGAAGAAGGCGACCTCCTATCTGCCCTACTTTCTACGGTGCCTTTGGAAAAGAACCGTCCCGAGGCCGCAAAATTTGCCGAGGAGCTTTCGGAAATTCTGGTTGCAAAAATTAAAAGTGCGGGAAATATGACCCACACCGCAAGGGAATACGTAAAATACCATACCGCTCTTTGCGATATGATACCAACCCTTAACACAAATATAAATCTCAGCCTGTTTTTCACCGCCCTGACATCTAAAATTATGGCGGCAAAAAACGAATAGGCTAATAATTATATACAGAAAGAGGATATTATGACCGAGGTAATCTCTGTTAAATTTAAAACCGACGGCAGAGCATACTTTTTCGACCCTGCCGGGATAACCGCAAACGTGGGTGACCTGGTTGTGGTTGAAACCGCAAGAGGTGTCGAGTGTGCTACCGTTTGCGAAGGAATAAAAAAGGTTGACGATGCAAAAATCGTAAAGCCCCTTAAAAAGGTGCTCCGCCTTGCCGATTCCATCGACCGTCGCAAGATGGAGGAAAACCGCAAAAAGGCCGATGAGGCCTTTAAGGTATGCGAACAAAAGATTTTAGAGCACAAGCTGGATATGAAGCTGGTTGACGTGGAATATGCCTTCGACGGCACAAAAATTCTGTTCTATTTCACCAGCGAAGGCCGTGTAGATTTCCGCGACCTGGTTAAAGACCTGGCAGGAAGCTTCCACACGAGAAT
>JAXJWR010000304.1:0-1881 GCA_036307905.1 Acutalibacteraceae bacterium | reverse complement strand
TTGAATATAGGTTTGCAAATCAATGTAATCGCGCATATAAAACTGAACCGAATTATCAAGAAAAATTCGCGAATTCTCAACGATAGCATAAAGATCTGAATCGCTCCAGGTCATAGTTATGGCAGAGTCTCCTGCCCAGATGTTATATCTGTTTACAGCTTCTCTGAAACCTACACCGGTCTGCATTTTCTCTGTTGTGATACCGGTTAAGTTTATCGTTCGGTTGCTAAGCTTTTTAACAAGTCGCGATTTAATATAGATTTGGAATTTATCTATAATTTTGAAGTTTTCATCAAGCTTTACAGCACCTATTTGGATAATTTCGTTGATGAAACGGCCCTGTGGCTTATAATATGCACTATTCCACTCTAAATCGAGAACAATATATTCCATTATTTATTCCTTGCTTCAAATTTCATTCTTTGTTCTTTATCAAGTATACGCTTTCTGAGACGGGTAGATTTCGGCGTAATTTCTACAAGTTCATCATTCTTTATGAATTCAAGACACTGTTCAAGAGAAAGTATACTGGGAGGCACGAGTTTAAGTGCGTCGTCAGAGCCTGCCGCACGCATATTTGTAGCTTGCTTTTTCTTACATACGTTACAAACTATGTCCTCGTTTTTAGGATTCTCTCCAACAATCATACCTTCATAAACTTCAACACCGGGCCCAATAAACAGACGGCCTCTGCTTTGGGTGTTAAACAGACCGTAGCCCGTGCTTTCACCTGTTTCGTGTACGATTATAGAGCCTGTATTTCTCTGTTCAATATCGCCCTTATATTCCTCGTAGCTGTCGAAAACGTGGTTCATAATACCGTTTCCGTTAGTATCTGTAAGAAACTGGGAGCGGTAACCCATAAGACCTCTTGCGGGAATTAAAAACTCAAGGTGCGACATTCCGCCCTCGCGGGTGCCCATATTCTTGATTTCTGCTTTTCTGGTACCGAGACGCTCCATAACGGCGCCCACATAATCCTGAGGTACTTCTATCATAAGAAGCTCTATAGGTTCGTAAAGCTTTCCGTTAATAGTTTTGTAAATAACTTCCGGGGGCGAAACCTGAAACTCGTAGCCCTGTCTACGCATTGTTTCAATCAGAATAGAAAGGTGAAGCTCTCCCCTTCCCGACACTTTAAAGGTATCTGCCGAGTCGGTTTCTTCAACTCGCAGAGAAACGTTAGTTTCAACCTCTTTAAAAAGACGATCACGTATGTTACGTGAGGTAACAAACTTACCTTCTCGTCCTGCAAAGGGAGAATTGTTGACCATAAAATTCATAGAAAGAGTTGGCTCGTCTATCTTTACAAAGGGTAAGGGTTCTATATGATCGCGGTCGCAGGCAGTTTCGCCTATGTTTAGCTTGTCAATTCCGGCTACCTGGATAATATCGCCAAAGACAGCTTCTTCCACTTCAACACGTTTAAGACCTTCAAACATAAAGATTTTGCTGATTTTAACAATAGAACTCGTGCCGTCTGCATGGCAAAGCGCCACCGATTGTCCTGCTTTAACGCGTCCGCGTTCAACCCTTCCAACGCCGATTCTTCCAAGATAATCATCGTATTCAATATTTGAAAAAAGTAGCTGTAAAGGAGCGGTGTCATCGCCTGTTGGAGGATCTATTTCGTTAACGATTGTTTCAAATAGTGGTTCAAGATCCTTGCCTTCATCGGTTGGTGAAAGCATTGCAAAGCCATCGCGTCCCGACGCATAAACCACAGGAAAATCAATCTGTTCGTCGTCGGCACCAAGTTCGATAAATAAATCAAGAACTCCATCAACAACCTCTTCGGGACGTGCCATGGGTCTGTCTATTTTGTTTACAACAACAATGACCTTTTTTCCGAGAGAGAGAGCCTTTTTAAGAACAAATCTT
>JAXJWR010000303.1:0-1504 GCA_036307905.1 Acutalibacteraceae bacterium | reverse complement strand
TCTAGCCAACTGAGCTATACAGCCGTTTTTGCGTTGCTGATATATTATAATAGCCACGGTATGTTTTGTCAAGCATTATTTTTAAAAATATTTTTCAAATTTACATATTTTTCTTTTGTTGACACCGGGCTGTCTATATATTAAAATAACATTACAAAAGGTTTTTTGGGTGCCATAATGTTTTTTATATTTTCACAGGCCCTTTTAACAAATCGGTGAATAACTTGTTTAAAAAAGTGAATAACTTTTAATTTTTTCCAAAAAAACCCTTTAAATCGACATTTTTTGACCGTTAAACTATTAACAATCTTAAAAGTTATTCAGTTTATTAACGAAGTTATTAACAATCGGTTGGTTAATCAGGTTTACATAATGCCTATAATTTTTACGGAGAAAGCAGGAAAGATGAAAGCAACAAAAATTATTTTATATAAAATATTGTCTGTTTTTCTTGCGGTTTTTCTTGCGGGTTGCAGTGGCATATCCGGCGGAGAAAAGCCCTACGTTCCCATGACCGGACACGAACCCCACGTTTTTAAGTTCAGCGAAGGCCTTAAGGATTACGGCAACGTCGACATCGGAAACTGCCGCAAAATGCTGGGCGACGTGTATACCTTGGTTATTTTTCTGGATGACGATACAAGCAGTTGGGACTACGAAACACGAAACAACTTCTATAACCGCCGTTTCTTCCCCTCGATAGAGTTTCTTGCCGACCAGGCCGAGTGGCGGGGAATCGACCTCAATCTGCAAAGCGGCCAGTACACCACCAAGCAGGACGGCGAAAAGCCGCTCAGGTATCGGGGGACGGTGCAAACCGAAACCGACAAGGCCATAAATAATATAGATATTCTTACCCAAACTGCCAAAACTCTGGGATTTCCAAGTGTCGAGGTGATGGATGCCATGCTTCAGCACAATCTTGGGGTAACACAAATCGCCTATATTTTAATGCTTAACAAATCGGGTCGCGCCTATGCCGTGGCCGATACCACCGACAACGATATTGATTCGCCCGAGTTTGTGGTGGCCTTTGCCCGCAATCAATACGGACAGGACGACGTAGGCTCTTCCATCCTTCACGAGGTGCTTCATCTTTTCGGCGCCGCCGACCTATACGACCCTTCGGGCAAATATCCTGCCCGCAAGGCGCTGTGCAAAAAGCTTTATCCCAATGATATAATGATGAAAAACGCCTACGACCCCGAAAGTCTCGAGATTGGTCGCCTTACAGAATGTCTTATAGGGTGGAGCGATTATTTCCCTCCCGAGTGCGACGTGCCCGAGTGGTGGCAGTAGCCTAAAACAGGTTTTTAATGCTTACCGACTGTGCCTCTTTAAGGTGCTGTAAAATTTTCTTTGTCTCCTCGCATTTGCTTGAAAATGCGGGGAGGCTGTCTTTTTCGGCAAGGGGAGCAAGTTGGGCCAGGGCCCTGTCTACGTCCTCTACCGCCTCGCGACTGATAAAACCGTGAAAAAACAGGTCGTAATGATTACATATTTC
>JAXJWR010000302.1:0-3790 GCA_036307905.1 Acutalibacteraceae bacterium | reverse complement strand
GGTCAGTGGTTAGTGGTCAGTGGTCAGTGGTTAGTGGTCAGTGGTCAGTGGTTAGTGGTTAGTGGTCAGTGGTCAGTTAACAGGGATAAGGGGCGACTTTGTGGCAGAATACTGTGCGAAGCACCCCTGTGTCGCAGGGCGACACCCCTTTTTCTTATCCCTAAAGAAAGCTATTTACCTCGGCCACAGGGCCGAATATTTAATCTAAAGCAATCATAAGGGCCAAAGTGCCGCGTTTACCCTTTGTAGCGCGGTGGGAATGAAAAATATCGCTGTTACAGCAGGTGCAAAGGTCGGCAACGTCGATATTTTCGGGCAAAATCCCTCCGTGGATAAGAATTTCGCGGTTTACTTCCCTAAGGTCCAGCATATATTTGCCGTTTCCCTTGTCGGAGTAACAGGCCTTTTTGTCCAGATAGCTCAGCTTGTTAATTTCGGTTATAACCGGGTCGTCTACCTCGTAACAGCATTTGCCGATATTTGGCCCGATGCCGCAAAGAATATTCTCAGGTCGACAGCCGAAGCGGCTCACCATAAGCTCTACGGTTTTAAGGGCGATTTCCTGTACCGTACCTCTCCAGCCTGCGTGGGAGGTAGCAACTACACGGTTTACGGGGTCGTAAAAAGCAAGGGGTGTGCAGTCTGCATACTGGGTAACAAGCAAAAGACCCGGTTGGTTGGTCACAAGACCATCAATATCGGTATAATCCCTTTCGCAATAAAGGCCCTTGCCCATATCCTCTTTTGTTACAACGCGCAGATTTGCCGTGTGGGTCTGCTGGGATAAAACCACATTTTTGCTGTCAGACCCAATGGCGCGGCAGAATATTTCAAAATTCTTTTTAACGTCGGCCTCGTCATTCCCCAAAGAAAAACCAAAGCTCATAGTAGAACAATGTCCGCGGCTTACACCGCCCAACCTTGTGGAAAAGCCGTGTATACTGCCGCCGGCAGCCTCTATTTTAGGGAAGGCGAGGTATAAAACCTCTCCGGATTTTTTAACCTTCAGAGTGTTAGATTTAAGCATACTGTAAGCTCCTTTTAAAAAACGGAGGTCATAGACCTCCGTTTAATTAGTATACGCTTTTGTAGGTGGAATATTGCGATTCGGAAACCGAAGAATTAAGGATTGCGCCTAAAATTCTTACTCCTGCAAGAGAAATGTTGTCGAGAACCTTTTGAAGGTCGGCGTGGGTGGTGGACTTTTCCTTGACAACAAGAAGCAGACCATCGGTTTCGTTTGCGATGGAAAGAGCATCCGACACGATTCCTGCAGGGGGTGTGTCGATAATGATATAATCGTATATCAGACGCATAGAGGCCAGCAGACGCTGGAAGGAGGCAGAGCTTAAAAGCTCCGACGGGTTGGGAGGAATTGCGCCTGAGGGCAGGGTGTCGAAAGAGTTGTTTACGGTTACAATATTATCTTCTACCGTTGCAAAGCCTGCTAAAATGCCCGAAAGACCATCGGTGTTGGCAATGCGAAGCTTCTTATAAAGACTGGGACGGCGAAGGTCAGCGTCTATAAGAAGAACCTTTTTTCCAAGCTGTGAAAAAGCAATGGCAAGATTTATTGCGTTGGTGGATTTTCCTTCTCCTGCCTGGGGGCTGGAAATGGCAATAATCTTACAGCCGGGGTTGGAAGAAAACAGAAACTGCAGATTGGTGCGGATGGATTTATAGGATTCGGCAACCGCAAACTGAATATCGGCAGCGGTGAGGTCACCGAAATTATTTAACTTTTCGTCCATTGCGTTTGCCTCCTTTTTGTTTGGTTTCGAAGAAAGGCACACAGCCTAAAAGGGGAATGTTGTATCTGGCCTTAAAGTCCTTTTCGCTTTCTACTGTGTTTTTGCAGAAATAGATTATAACGTACACTGCAGAACAAAGTACAGCACCCACAACAAAGGCAAATACGGTGTTAAAGGCAATGTGGGGGCCTGTTTTAACGGCCTTGTCGGCGGTTGCCAGAATCTTAACGTCGGCATTAAAGATGTTGTTGCAAATGAAGGTGGGGGCTATTTCCAAAAAAGTATTGGCCAGTTTCTTTATTTCCGTGGGGTCGTTTCCGTAGGTGTAAATGTCGATAAGCATAGAGTTTTCGCCTCTGGAATGGGCAGAGAAACGGGATTTAAGAGAATAGTAGGAGTACTTGTCGTCCAGCGCGGCGGCAAGATCTTTATAAATGTTGTCGCTTTCCAGAACGTCTACACAGGTGGTTATAAGGTAAAGAGATGCCGAAATATCGCTTCCCGAAATACTTCCGCCCGAGGGGCCCGAGTTTTCGAAACCGCCGTTGTTTACAAGAATGGTTGCGGTGGTGTGATAGGTAGGTGTAGCGAAGAAAACGCTGTATCCAAAGGTCAATACTGCCAGAATTATTCCCGCAAGAAGGACGGGAACAATATGCTCGAGCACGACCTTAAGAATTTTGATAAGATCTATTTCTTTCAAGGTTTTAGCCTCCAATTACTATATATAACGGTTAAAGATTTAAACAAACCAAAAAACTGCTATATAGCATTATATAACAAACAAAGAATATTTACAAGGGGAATTTGCAAGGTTTTGCGTAAATTGTACGGTTGGAGGTATAAATCACCATACCGGGCTTTGCTCCGGTGGGCTTTTTAACGTTTTTAACCTCGGTATAGTCTACGGGAACCTTGTCGGAATCAGTCGCCTTGGAGTGGGCCGCCGCAAGGGAAGCGGCAAAAAGCAGGTCGTCGTTTTCGGGGGTTTTGCCCTCTGTAATAAGTATTACGTGGGAGCCGGGAAAGTTTTTGGTGTGGAACCAAAGATCCTGCTTCGAAGCCAGCTTTGTTGTTATAAGGTCGTTTTCGCGGTTGTTTTTGCCCACCAGAATTCTGAATCCGCCGGGGGAGGTAAACTCCTTAGGTCTGGTGGAGGTGGGGCGAGCTTTCTGCCGCGCATTTCTGCGCAGATATCCGGCCTCGTAAAGCTCCTCCTTAATCTCACTCAGCCCGGCCGCATCGGTACAACGGGAAAGACTGTCCAGCACCGAGTCGAGGTACAAAAGCTCCTTGCGGTCCTCTTCAATAAGGGCCGACAGGGTCTGCTGGGCGGTATAGGTCTTTTTGTAGTCCTTAAAATATTTTGCGGCATTTGCGGCGGGGGAAAGGGCAGGGTCCAGGGGAATTTCCACATAGGCCAGATTTTCGTCATAATAATTCTGAACGCGGGCAACGGTTGCGCCCTTCTCGATAGAATAAAGGTTGGCCTTTAAAAGCTCTCCGAATATGCGAAGCTGCTCGCGGTTTTTGCATTTTTCCAAATCGGCGGTGCGGTAGGCCAGCTTTCGCTCGGTGCGATTACGGGCATTTGTAACCGTTTTAAGCACGTCCCGTGCCAGCGCCTTTATGCGGGCCGACCTGTCACGGTCAAGATAAAATCCGTCCAGAAGGGAGCTGAAATTATCTGCAAAGGTAAGGTTGTACAGCTCGCCATACTGGGCGATGGGCATATAACAAAAGTCCTTTGGCGTGCCGTCCTTCTCGGTAAGCATCGTGGCACAGGGGGAGGAAAGCCTTTCCTTAAAGGAGTTTACAGCAGAACAAAGAGCCTTTTTCTGTTCGGCCGAAATTTCCGAAAAGGGCATATCAAAGTCCAGCCCTGCCGCGGCGGCTATTTCGCGGGAAACAAGGGGAGAAACCCCGTCTGCGGCGGCGGTAAAGGCTGCGCCAACCGCCCTGCCCGAAGCCTCTGCCTCTGCAATCAGCTCCTCGGCCGAGGCGATAAAGGGGTTTAGCTTTTCGACCCTTTCGGGGGG
>JAXJWR010000301.1:0-9961 GCA_036307905.1 Acutalibacteraceae bacterium | reverse complement strand
GTGATGGGCGATGCCGACTCCTGCACCGCTTCGGTTTGCGAAGAACCCTTTATGAACGACGAAATCCTCTCTTACGAGGACAAATATATGGGCGGCGGCAAAAAATCGGGCGGAAGCAAGGGAATGGCATCCCTCTCCCGCAAAATTCCTGCTGACATAAGCGAAGAAAAATCGGGTGAAATAAGAGAGCTTGCCTGCAAGGTCTTTAAAGCGCTGGACGGTGCCGGTGTTGTTCGCATAGACTTTATTATCGATACCGAAACCGACAAGGTTTACGTAAACGAAATCAACACTATTCCCGGTTCCCTCTCCTTCTATCTGTGGGAGGCTACCGACCTGCCGTATGGTCAGCTTATCGACAAGCTTATCTCCCTTGCCTTCAGGAGACATCGAAACCGCGAAAATCTAACCTTCACCATAGACACCAACATTCTTTCGGGTGTTTCTTTTGGCAGCAAGGGCGCTAAAGGGAGTAAAATGTAATGACAGGTTTACTTATCAAGCTGTTTGTTAAAAACAGCGATAAGGTTGCCGACAATACCGTTAGAGAAAACTACGGCACCCTTGCGGGTGTCGTTGGTATTTTATGCAACCTGCTTCTTTTTTCGGTAAAGCTGGCGGCCGGTATACTTTCCTCCTCCATTTCCATTATTGCAGATGCCTTTAACAATCTTTCGGATATGGGGTCTTCGGTGGTAACCATGATTGGCTTTAAACTGGCGGGTAAGCCCGCCGACCCAGACCATCCTTACGGTCACGGAAGGTTTGAATACATCTCGGCCTTTGTGGTTGCAGGATTTATTCTGGTTATGGGGTTCGAGCTTTTGAAGGGGGCGATAGAAAAAATCATTTCACCCTCTGAAATAGATTTCGGCACCCTTTCTATCCTTATTCTTTCGGCTTCGGTGCTTGTTAAGCTGTGGATGTTTTTCTTTAACCGAAAACTGGGTAAAGCAATAAATTCGTCCGCCCTTATCGCTACAGCCAAGGACAGCCGAAACGACGCCTTTACCACTTTGGCAATTCTTGCATCAGTGCTTGTTATGAAGTTTTCTGCACTTAATATAGATGCTTACGTTGGTCTTGTCATGTCCATTTACGTGCTTTGGTCGGGTATTAAAACCGCTAGGGAAACCCTCGACCCGCTACTTGGCGAGCCTGTGGATGAGGATACTGCAAAAGCTATTGAAAAAGAGATAATGTCCTTTGACGGATTTTTGGGAATTCACGACCTGCTTGCACATAACTACGGCCCGGGAAGATGCTTTGCCTCGGTTCACGTAGAGGTTCCTGCCGACACCGATATTGTAAGATGTCACGAACAGATTGACCTTTGCGAAAAGCTGGTTTTCGAACGGACAGGAGTTATGTTGACAATCCATATGGACCCCGTAGAAACCGACAACGAGAAGCTTAACCAGGCTAAAACGGTTATTGCAGAAAGGATAAAAACTATTCACCCCGGGCTTACCCTTCACGATTTCAGAATGACACCGAAAAGCGAGGAGCGAACCAATCTTATATTCGACGTGGTGCTCCCCGTAGGTCTTGAAAAGGATAAGCAAAGCATAAAACAGCAAATTGAGGAGATTGCAAAAAGCATAGATTCCACCTATCGCTGTGTAATAACCTTCGATTTTGATTATATAGGAAAATAGCCAAAGGCTGTGCCCGAATAGCTCGGACACAGCCTTTTTTGTGAATATTTTTTCATCATCGGAATAATATATATAGAAGTTTTATTTCGGAGTGGAGAATATGAACAGCTTTAAGTGTTTTTTGGCATCGAATTCGGCAGAGGGATTTATTTCCCATTTTGCAGACTGCTATAACCCAGCCGACGGGTGGCACACATATATTATAAAGGGAGGCCCCGGTACGGGAAAATCCTCCTTTATGAAAAAGGTGCTGAAGGTGGCGGAGAAGAAAGGTTTATCCTTTATAGAGGTTTACTGTGCCAGCGACCCCGCATCTCTGGACGGGGTAATTCTGCCCCACCTTAAAACAGTATTTATGGACGGCACGGCTCCCCACGTGGTAGAGCCTAAATTCCCCGGTGTTTGCGAAACTCTTTTAGATTTCGGAGCGTTCTGGAACAGCGACATCTTAAGAGATAAAGGCCGCCAAATAATTTCGGCTACAAAAGAAAACAAGCTCTGCCACAAAAGGGCGGGAGAACTTATAAAAAAGGCAGGAGAATTTTTGAAAGACTCGGCCGAGTTGTCGGCTTTACCCGACTTCAAAACCGCAGAAAAGTATATTCCCGAAAAGGGCATAAAAGGCCGCCTGCTTCGATGCTTTCTTGGTGGTATAACTCCAAAGGGTGTTTTATATTTTACCGACCATATTAAGGCTGACAGGCTGATTACTCTCGAGGGCAAGGGCGCAGAAAAAACTCTTAGAGGATTTAAGGAAAGGGCCTTATCCTGTGGTTTTGACACGGTATGCTTTGAAAACCCCGTTATTCCCACCCTTACTGACGGAGTTTTTATTCCCGAGCTTTCACTATTTGCAGTAAGGAGCAAATTTTTGCCCGAAAACGAGGAGTTTTTGCAGTATATCACCCTTGCAGCAGAGGAAATTGCAAAGGCGAAGGTGATACACGACGAGCTGGAGGGTTATTATATATCTGCAATGGACTATGATGCCCTTAACAGATTTACAGATGAGTTTTTAGATATACCATATATCTAATTTTAACATTATAACACATTACACATCTAAAATAAACATATAATATATTTGTTTTGAGGTGAAAGTATGGCTGTTAAAAGCGTATCAATTAGAATCGAAGAGGAAATGCTGAATAAACTATCCTACATTGCCGATTATGAAGGCAGAAGTGTAAACAGTCAGGTGCTGGTTCTCGTTAGACAGAGCATCAATGAATTTGAAGATGCAAACGGAAGTATTGACGGAAAAATCAATCCTTCCTCAAATGTCAAGCCTTCGAGAAAATAATCAGAAAAAGTTAAAAGAGATGAATTCGAAACGCTCCGAATTCATCTCTTTTTTATTTAATATTTTTGAAGCAAAGTCAAAAGCTCGCGATCGAGCTTGTGTCCGTTATAGTCCTCCATTTCTATATCGGTTCTGCCGTTGTCTATGATGCCGAAGGTACCATTGAAACTCCAGATGGCATAGCCCATATTGCGCTCCTTAAGGCACTCCATCATATCCTTATACCACGCCATCATAATATCGTGGGGACACTCCTTGTAGCAGCCCATTTCACCACACATAACACCAACACCGAAGTTGTCGGCAAGGGCAGCCCACATACCGAAATGACGGTCGAGCTTTGCCCTGTCCCAAGAGACGTATCTTCCGCTGACCTCCTGATTACCGCCCGGCCAACGGGGAGCCATCTTTTCATTTTTGGGGATGAAACCAACGCCGTAGTGGGTGATGCTACCGGGGTTATAGCCTCGACAGCTATAGGCTATATTCTCGAAATCCTCGCTCATAAGTTCGGTAGTGGGTTGATTTCCGTTGTGCATACCATCGACGATTATTAAACGGTGGGGGTCGATCTCCCTTATTGCCTTTATAAGCTCGGCATAGACGGTGGTGACCGTTGCCTGGTCTACGTCGTATTTAGGCTCGTTAAAAAGGTTGAAGCTGACAATATCGTTGCTGACACCCTTCAGACGGGTTGTGATATAGCGCCAATGGGTTTTTGCACACTCTAAAGCCTCGGGGTCGGTCCAGAGGCAGAAGGGCTCGGTATCGTCGTCGTTGATGCAGTAGCCGGGGATTCTGTGAAGGCAGACATTAACGTGGATGCCGTATTTTTTGCCGTATTCTACCGCTTCAAAAAGGGGTTCGATTTTTTCGTCGATTATTTTAAAGGGGTCTTTTTCGTCTGCCCAAATTTTATAGGATGCAGGAAGACGGACAAAGTTAAAGCCCCAATCGCTTATCATTTGAAAATGCTCTTCGGGATAAAACTCAGGGGTTCGACCCTTTGCAAACATTCCGAGAAGGTTAAAGCCTCTGAATCTTGGTAAAACGGTCTGTTTATTCATTTATATCAAGCTCCTTTTTTTACTTTCTATATTATCTTTTAAATCCGCAAATAATGGAATGTGCAAATACGACATAAATCTTGACAATGCAGACTTTTCAAAGCGTTTTAAACAAATAAACTTTTCAAAAGAGCTTTATGCAGTGCTTCGGTATATTTTATTCTATACCAAGCTCCTTTTTTATTGCCTCGGCAATGACCTTGGCACAGGCGAGATTGCCTTCATGGGAATGGTGTAGCATATCCTCACACTTATAGCAGGTGGGGTGCTTTATGCAAAACTCATAAAGGTCGTTGACTGTAACGCCCTCGGCCTTCATAAGGGCCTTGGCGGCATTATTATATTCAATAACAGTTTCGTTTCGGGCAGAAATGGTCACTCCCGTACCCATATTGTCCTCGGCCTCAACAGCATCAACAAGGGGTGTTGTGGTGGCGAAAACCACCTTTGCCCCGCAGTGCCTTGAAAGGTCAATAATGCGCTTTAAAAAGTGAAGATATTCGGGGATTGGGTGAACCTTTTCTCCGTTTAAGAGGGTTCCCATATCCCAGTAGCCGTTATTGAAATGAACGAGGTCGACCTTGCCCCCTGCCTCGGCTAAAAGTCCGTTAAGCTTATGAAGGGAAAAGGCGGCAAAGCGTCCGTTTTCCTTATTATTGTGAATTACCTCACAAATTCCTTCAAGTTCCTTTGCAACATAAGGGGCATACCATTCGCAGATAGAATCGCCTACTAAAACAACCTTTTTCATAAGAACTACCTCGCAAACTTTATTGGTGAAAAGTGGTTTTCATATATATTTATTTCGGGGAAGGCCTTTTTAAGCTCCTCGGCAAGTGGATGTACGATTATATCCTCGGTTCCGAAATGCCCTGCGTCGAAAAGGGCGATTCCCATAGCGTGAGCATCCATAAAAACATCGTGCTTAATGTCGGCGGTGAGGTAGGCGTCAATCCCCTGCTCGGCAACCTCGTAAAGCATACTGCCACCACTTCCCGAGCATACGGCAACCCTTTTTATGTGGGCGTTTGTACCGACGTATTTTACGGGATAGTCAAGGCTTTTCGAAACATTTTCGGCAAATTCGTCGGCGGTGAGAGGCTCTTCGAGTTCTCCTATTCTATACAGGAAGCCTTCGTGGTCGGCAATTTTTTCGACGTTTATGAGGCCTGCCTTTTGGCAAAGTGTTTCGTTTACGCCGCCGTCGGCCTGGTCAAGATTTGTATGAACCGAAATTACCGAAATTCCCGCCCTTATAAGGCGGTATACGATAGACTCGTCGGTGACGGCTTTAAGTCCGTCGAAAATAACGGGATGGTGGGAAACGATAAGGTTTGCGCCCTCGTTTATTGCCTGTGTTACCGCTTCGTCGGTACAATCCAGACAGACCACTATCCCCTTTACCTCGTCCTGCTGTGAACCGACAAGGTGGCCGGGATTGTCATAAGCGAGAGCGGACGAAAAGTTAAACTTTTCGTCCAGCATGTTATAAATATCTGAAATTTTCATAGAAATCATCCCTTTTTGAAGGAATCTTTAAGAGCAACAGTGCGGTTGAAAATAAGGTTATCTGCGGTAGAGTCTTTATCAAGGCAGAAATAACCCTGACGCATAAACTGGAATCCTTCGCCAACGGCGGCTTTAGCAAGAGATGCTTCAATCTTGCAGCCTTCGAGAATGGTTAAGGATTCGGGGTTGAGGTTTTCGGTAAAGGAACCGACGTTTTCTTCGTCCGAGGGATTTTCTACATTGAAAAGCCTGTCGTAAAGACGAACTGTGGCATCTACTGCGTGGGCACAACTCACCCAATGAATGGTGCCCTTAACCTTTCTGCCGTCGGGAGACTCTCCGCCGTAGGAGGCAGGGTCGTAGGTGACGTGAACGCAGGTTACGTTACCCTGTTCGTCCTCTTCGTGGGAGGCATATTTTACGAAATATGCACCCTTAAGGCGAACCTCTTTTTCGGGGCAGAGACGGAAATATTTTCCGGGAGGATTTAGCATAAAGTCATCCTGCTCGATGAATATCTCACGGGAGAAGGTAACGGTTTTATTGCCAAGCTCGGGCTTATTCGGGTTAATTTCAACCGAAATTTCCTCACACTTATCCTCGGGATAGTTATCGATAACCACCTTTAGGGGGCGAAGAACAGCCATTGCGCGGTCGGCATTCAAATTAAGCTCGTCACGAACGCAGGACTCTAAAAGAGCGTAGTCGATAACGCTGTATGCCTTGCTGACACCGATTTTATCAACAAATGCACGAACGGCCGAGGCGGGATAGCCGCGTCTTCTCATACCGCAAAGGGTAGCCATTCTGGGGTCGTCCCAGCCGGAAACAAGACCGTCGTTTACCAGCTTTAAGCACTTACGCTTAGAGGTTAAGGTGTAGTTTACGTTCATTCGTGCAAACTCGATCTGACGGGGAGCTTCGGGGATTTCGAGCTGCTCTAAGAACCAGTTATAAAGGGGTCTGTGATTTTCAAACTCCAGCGAGCAGAGGGAATGGGTTACACCCTCCCTTGCATCGGACAGAGGATGGGCAAAGTCGTACATAGGATATACGCACCACTTGTCCCCTGTTCTGTGATGGGCAACCTTCATAATACGATAGATTATGGGGTCGCGCATATTGATGTTGGAGGAGGCCATATCAATCTTCGCACGAAGTACCATTGCTCCGTTTTCGAACTCGCCTGCAGTCATACGGGCAAAAAGATCTTTTGTTTCCTCGATGGGACGATCGCGGTAGGGACTGTTTTTTCCTGCCTCGGTAAGGGTGCCGCGCATTTCTCTTATCTCGTCGGGAGTAGACTCGTCAACGTAGGCGAGGCCCTTGTCGATAAGCTTTAAAGCACAGTCGTAGATAAAATCGAAATAGTCGGAGGCGAAATAGACATTATCCCAATTAAAGCCCAGCCACTTGATGTCCTCCATAATGGCATCAACGTATTCAACGTCTTCCTTGGTGGGGTTGGTGTCATCGAGACGGAGGTTACACTTTCCGCCGTATTTTTCGCTTGTTCCGAAGTCGATACAGATTGCCTTTGCGTGGCCTATGTGGAGATAACCGTTAGGCTCGGGAGGGAAACGGGTTTGCACGCGAGAGTATACACCCTCGGCCAGATCCTCATCGATAAAATCGTAAATAAAGTTAGAGGGAGTAGTCGCTACCTCTTCGCTAAGTATCTTTTCGTCTGCCATAATACGCTCCTAGATATTAGAAATTGCGTTGTTTAAACGCTTTATGCACTCTTCACGGCCGATTACCTGCATTATGCTGCAAAGGTCGGGGGTGTTTCTTCTGCCTGTGACGGCAATTCGAAGGATGGTGGAAAGGTCACCTGCACTGCCCTTGTAGGCATCTTTATTGGCCTTATACTCCTTGGTTTCGGCGGCAAAGCCGAGTTCGGGAGCGATTTCCTTGATTTTTGCAAACCATTCTTCTTTGGTGTCCTTTTCGCTGTATACTTCAATATACTTTTGGAGGAAGGCTTTTACATCCTCGGCGGCGATATTCTCGGGGAATTCGTAGGAAGGAGTATAGAGTTCTTCAAAGAAGTAAGCACAGTACTCTTTTGCCTCGTTCCATTTGGCTATATCCTTACGAGGCTTGGCGCAGTCGCGGTCGATAGCGAAAACGGCCTTAGTGTATGCGGAGTCTTTGGTAAGAATATTGTAAAACTCGGGGTCGAACTCCTTGGCCCAGGCGGTAAGCTTTTCTACTACGGTTTCGCTGTTCATGGTGGAAACAATGTTTTTGGAAACGTCGTTTAGCTTGTCCCCATCGAAAAGAGCGCCCGAAACCGACATCTTTTTAAGGTTGAACTTAAATTTCTGACGAGGCTCGTTAGGGTTGGCACGGCGCCAATCCTCAAACTCGGAGGAGGCGATGGTCATAAGATATTCGATAACGCTTTTTGCATCGTAACCCTCTTCGGCAAAGTAGTGCACGGCTGCCTCGGGGTCTTTACGCTTAGAAATCTTGCGCTTTGCACCGTTATCCAGCTTCATAATGGGGGCAACGTGGCAAAACTTAGGAGGTTTGAAGCCTAAAAGGCTGAAAAGCTGGATGTGCTTGGGAACGCTGGACAACCACTCGTCGCCGCGGATTACGTGGGTGGTACGCATAAGATGATCGTCAACAGCGTGGGCAAAATGATAAGTGGGAATTCCGTCGGACTTGAGCAACACGAAATCTTCATCATTCTCGGGCATCTCAACCTTGCCTTTGATTCCGTCCTCCACGAAGATGCGCTTTTCTTCATTTCCGGGAGATTTAAGGCGGATAACGTAGGGCTTACCCTCTTTAATTAAGGCTTCGGCCTGCTCGACAGTAATGTTTCTGTGAACGGCAAACTGTCCGTGATAGCCTGTGCGGATTTTATTTTTCTCCTGTTCTTCTCTGACTGCGGCCAGCTCTTCGGCGGTGCAGAAGCAGGGATATGCCAGGCCTTCACGCACCAGCTTTTTGGCAAAGCACTGGTAAATTTCGGCCCTTTCGCTTTGCTTATAGGGACCGTAAACGCCCTTTTGCTCGGACGGGGTGACAAAGCCTTCGTCAATATTTATTCCGAAACGGATAAGACCGTTTATAATATCGTCAATTCCACCCTCTACCTCGCGCTTTTTATCGGTATCTTCGATTCGGGTATAGAAGATTCCGCCCGTAGAATCAGCCGTGATGCGATTAACAAGGGCCATAAACAGGGTGCCGAGATGAAGATACCCTGTGGGGCTGGGGGCGATACGAACCACCCTTGCGCCCTCGGCAAGATTTCTTACGGGGTAGAGCGACTCGTAATATTCGGGTTCTTTATCAATATGGCCAAGAAGCAGCTCGGCCATTCTTTCAAATTCGTTCATAGGGGTCTCCTGAAAAGTTATTTTTGGTTGTGAAGGAGCTTGTTAAGCTCGTCCATAAAGGTGTTAATGTCGCGGAACTGGCGATATACGGAGGCAAAGCGAACGTAGGCAACCTCGTCAATCTCCTTGAGCTTGTTCATAACCAGCTCGCCGATTTTTTCGGAGGAAACCTCACGGTCGAGGGTGTTCTGAATTTCGGCCTCGATATCGTCGATAGCCTTTTCAATGGTTTCAAGCGATACGGGACGCTTCTCGCAAGCGCGCACCATTCCGTTTAAGATCTTCTCGCGGGAGAAGGACTGACGGGTTTTATCCTTTTTGATAACAATTATGGGAAGGCTTTCGATAATTTCGTAGGTTGTAAATCTGCGAGCACACTGGAGACACTCTCTGCGACGTCTGATACGCTCGCCCTCGTCGGTAGGACGGGAGTCGATTACCTTGCTTTCTTCATAAGCGCAAAAGGGACATTTCATAATTTTTCCACCTTACTTGTTTTATATTTAATTTATATTACCACAATTTTCTGTAGAAAACAACACTTTTTAACGGAATTTAACCGGTGAACAGCCCATTTTTTGCTTAAAATATCGCGAAAAATGAGGAACGTCACGAAAACCTACCTCGTTTGCCACCGCGCAGACCGACAAATCGGTATCCTGCAGGAGCTTTACGGCATGGAGTATTCTAAGGTCCAGAAGGTATTTGTGAAGGGATTTTCCCGTGAAACGGATAAAAAGTTGGTTTAAATAATTAGGATGATATCCGAACATTTCACCCAATGTTGCGTTTGAAATATCTTCGGCATAGTGCTTGGCCAGATAGTCGATAACGCCATCCACCACGCCAATACCTGCCCTTTCGCCCTGTCCCTCTGCATAGAAGGCAATTTCCGATAAAACGCTGAGCATAAGACCCGAACAGCGCGCCTCGTAAAACATTTTGGCCGATGAAAACTCTTCATTTATTTCCGACAATTTTGCATAAAGGTGCTGCATGACGTAAAGCACACAGCTTTGGCTTAAATATGCCGAGTCGGTAACCTTTACTTTGGCAACCGTGTGTTCG
>JAXJWR010000300.1:0-1688 GCA_036307905.1 Acutalibacteraceae bacterium | reverse complement strand
TTGGATTTGCAAGCACCTTAACGCTGAAAAAACCGTTATCTTCCTTTGCAAATTCGGTCATAATTTCGCGGGTACAGTCGGTGGACATACTATCAATAAGTAAAACTTCAATTTTATTGTGAGGATAATCCTGCAATTTAAGGTCTTCAAGAAGTCGCGGAAGGTTTTTTTCTTCGTTATATGCAACAATGGCAAAAGAAACAAGCATAAAAAACACCTCCGAAAACTAGTTATATTTTTATTATATCATAATACCGTTAAACATTAAAGTGTTTTTTTGTATATAAAATACGGACTCTTTCGAGTCCGTATTATTATTTTAATGGCGCCCTGAAATAGAGCGCGGTATTTTCGTATAGTATATCTGCAAGCCAATCATTTATGCAACCCGCATCAATTCTCCATACCCAGTTTCCGCCAACGGTTGACGGAGTATTTATTCTGGCATCCGAACCAAGACCTATTATATCCTGCATAGTAAGAATACAGGTATCAGCAACCGACATCAGAGCGGCTCGCATCATTGCCCAGTTGATACCCTCACTATCGTCTGCGTGAAGGTATTTCTTTGCCATTTTAAGGTCTCCTTCGTCAGCATCTTCTGACCAGCCGATTATAGTATCATTATCGTGGGTTCCCGTATACACCACACAATTATTTCCGTAGTTATGTGGGAGATAGTCGCTGTCGGTATCGGCAGAAAAGGCAAATTGAAGCACCTTCATACCGGGAAAACCTGATTTTTTAAGCATTTTTACAACCGCAGGAGTTAAAAGGCCGAGATCCTCTGCAATAATGGGCAAATTCTCGCCAAATTCCTTTTTAAACTCATTAAAAAGAGACATGTTAGGACCTTTAATCCATTTTCCGCCCTTTGCGGTTTTATCACCGTACGGAATGGACCAATAGGCTTCAAAGCCTCTAAAATGGTCAATTCTAACCATATCATAAAGCTTAAAAGCATATCCGATACGCTTCTTCCACCAAGAATATCCGTCATTTTTCATATACGACCAGTCGTAAAGCGGATTACCCCATAGTTGACCGTCTTCGGAAAAAATGTCGGGAGGACAGCCTGCAACGGCCTTGGGTATAAGACCTTCGTCAAGTTGGAACTGAACAGGATCACACCATACGTCGGCAGAGTCATAGGCAACGTAAATAGGTATATCACCGATTATCTTAATTCCCTGCTCATTTGCATAATCTTTAAGTGCAAACCATTGCTTTGAAAAAAGAAACTGAACAAATTTATAGAATTCAATCAAGTCTTTATTTTCATCGACAATCTTTTGAAGAGTGGTTTTGTCACGGAATCTGAGTTTTTTGTCCCATTTTTCCCAGGCTACATCGTTATGCAAATTCTTAAGTGTCATAAAGAGAGCATATTCATTAAGCCAAAAAGCATTCTGCTCACAAAAGTTCTTGAATTCATCATCTGCTTTAAAACGTGAAAAGGCAATTTTAAGCATAGAATTTCTGTTTTCGTAAAGTTTGCCGTAATCTACTTTAGCGGTATCCTTCCCGAAGTCGAAGGAAAGGAATTCATCCTCGGTAAGAAGTCCATCCTCAATAAGAAGTTCCGGGTCAATAAAATAGGGGTTTCCGGCGTAGGAAGAAAATGACTGATAGGGCGAATCTCCGTAATTTGTGGGATTAAGCGGTAATATTTGCCACCAAGATTGCCC
>JAXJWR010000299.1:0-1025 GCA_036307905.1 Acutalibacteraceae bacterium | reverse complement strand
GAGCTCACCGACGATCAGATTATCGACGCCTTCGGAAAGTTCAAGGAGCTTTGCGACAAGAAGAAAACCGTTACCGACGGTGATATCGAAGCATTGGTCACCAACACCGAGGTTGTAGACGGCAAGTATAAGCTGGTTTCCTTCGACGTTAAGACAATGGGTAAGGTGGGAGTTTGCTCCTCCATCTGCCTTAAGCAGGAAGATGACTTCTTCGAGCAAAAGAGCCTTGGCGACGGCGCTATCGACGCTCTCTACGCCGCTATTGATAAAATCGTTCAGCCCCCCGAGCATACCCTTGATAAATTCAATATCAGCTCGGTTTCCGAAGGTCAGGATACCCTCGGCGAGGTTACTCTGAAGCTTAATTGTCAGGGCAAGACCTACTCGGGCAGAGGACTTTCCACCGATATCATCGAAGCAGGTATTATGGCATACCTCAACGCTATAAACAAACTTATGCAGTAAAGGAGAAAAACAATGGGAATGACGATGACCCAAAAGGTCTTAGCAGCGCACTCCGGAGCCGAAAAGGTTGAGGCAGGGGAGCTTATCCTCGTAAATCTCGACCTCGTTTTAGGTAACGATATAACCTCTCCCGTTGCCATTGCAGAGTATAACAAGCTTGGCATCGAAAAGGTTTTCGACAATAAAAAGGTAACAATGGTTATGGACCATTTTGCCCCCAATAAAGATATTAAAGCCGCAGAGCAGTGCAAAATGTGCAGAAGCTTCTGCGGTGCGCAGGAAATCGAGCATTTCTACGACGTCGGTCAGATGGGTATCGAGCACGCACTTCTCCCCGAAAAAGGACTTGTCGTTTCGGGTGACGTAGTAATCGGTGCCGATTCTCACACCTGCACCTACGGTGCTCTCGGTGCCTTCTCCACAGGTTTCGGCTCCACCGATATGGCCTGCGGAATGGCAACGGGCAAGGCTTGGTTCAAGGTTCCCTCGGCTATCCGCTTTGAGCTTGTCGGAGAACTCTCTCCTCTCGTATCGGGCAAGGACGTTATCCTGCACATAAT
>JAXJWR010000298.1:0-13551 GCA_036307905.1 Acutalibacteraceae bacterium | reverse complement strand
ATGCTTGATTACAAAGTAAAAATTGGTATAGTAGCTATGCGAAGAAATACTACAGACCGTCCCCGTGGCACCTTCCTAACCTGGTATTCGGCAGAGCAACGCGGAAAACGCTTTACCGAATATATCGAAAAAAACTTTTCTACGGATAAAGTTTCTTTTGTAAATAATAAGGGTATTGGAATTAACGACCTTGTTTTTGATGACAAGTCAGCAAGTGAGGTTATCGAGAAATTTAAAGCCGAAAAGGTTGATGCCGTTTTCATTATCAACTGTAACTTTGGAAACGAAGAAGCAGCTGCAGATATTGCAGCTGCAATCAGCAAGCCTGTACTTTTGTGGGCACCTCTTGATGATGAATATTACGTCGACGGAATGCGTCCTACAGATTCGCAATGCGGTCTTTTCGGAGTTTCTCGCCAGTTTCAGCGTTACCACATACCGTTTTCCCACCTGCCTAGTTGTAGGGTAGAGTCTGAAGAGTTTAAGGATGGTTTTAATTCCTTTATAAGGGTAGCCTGTATGGTTAAAAACTTCAGCGGCATGAGAATCGGACAAATAGGCTCCCGACCCACTCCTTTTTTCTCGGTTATCTGGAACGAAGGCGAACTTATGGAAAAATTCGGAGTCCGCATTGTTGCATTAAACTTTGCAATGATTCAGCAAAGATTCGAAAACGCTAAAACACTCTATGCCGACGAAATATCGGAGTATGAAGAATATTTTCTTAAAAATTTCACGTTAGATGAGCTTACTCCAAAATACATAAATTCAATGGCAACCCTTGCCGCTACCTACAAGCATCTTTACGAAGAGTTTAATCTTGATGCTCTTTCGGCCGAATGTTGGACTGCTACACCTGTTATGTTCGACGGCCTTGCCCCCTGTGCAGTATACGGACTGCTTAACGACCTGGGCTATCTTGTTTCTTGTGAAAGCGATATTCACTGTGCAATGACTATGGTGCTTTTAAAGAGTGCAACACTTGGCGAAGGAAAACCGTTATTTGGTGAATTTACCGTCCGCCATCCCGAAAATAGGAATGCAGAGCTTTTGTGGCATTGTGGCCCCTTCCCGCTATCACAGAAAGCGACGAGCGGCACCAACAGTAATGCGCGACTCGTTAACCAGCGAGAATGGTTCAGAGCAAAAGACGGTACATATACCGTGGCAAGACTCGACCAGGAAAGCGGAAATTATATGATACTGCCGCTTGTTTGTAAAACAACAGATGGTCCGCAGACTCACGGTACATATATTTGGGGAGAATTTAGCGATCTGCAAGCTATTGAAGACCGACTTATCGACGGACCCTATATCCATCATTTCGTAGAGATGGAAGGGAACTTTACACGCGAAATTGAAGAGTTCTGCAAATACTTCCCAAATCTTAAAGTAGACAAAACTGTTAAATAAGGAGAATACAAAATGCAAATCCAGATGAACGAATTTCTATTTTCAATGATCTTGACCGAAATCGAGGATGCTGTGGGTAAAGAGAACTGTTCTACCAGAGCTATCGACAAGGTTACCCATAGCGTAGATTATTATTGGCTTTCCCGTATGTGGGCAGACCGCGGATGTCGTATGCCGGAGGCAGATATTATCGTTTGCCCTAAAGATGCAACCGAGGTTTCCAAGGTTCTTAAAATTGCTAACTATTACAAGCTTCCTGTAACCACCTGGGGTGCAGGCGGCGGAACACAGGGTGGTGCAATTCCTGTTTGCGGCGGTATTATTCTTGATACCAAGCGTATGAACCAAATTTACGAGGTTAATACCGAAGGAATGTATATCGAATGTGGCACAGGCGCTATCTATAAGCATATTGAGTGGGCTGCTAACGAGGTTGGAAAGGCCACAATGCATTATCCTTCTTCTCTTACCTGCTCCACCGTAGGCGGATTCCTTGCTCACAGAGGTATTGGTGTATGCTCTACCAAATACGGCAAAATAGACGATATGGTTCTCCAGATGGAGGTAGTTCTTCCTAACGGCGATATCATCAACACCGCATCTGCTCCTAAGCATGCCGCTGGCCCAGACCTTAATCAAATTTTCATTGGCTCAGAAGGTACTTTGGGTGTAATTACCAAGGCCCAAATACGTATCTTTGACCAGCCCGAGGAACGTCGCTTCCGCGGATTCCTTTTCCAGGATATGCATGGTGCATTCCAGGCTTCGCGTGAGCTTCTGCAAAAGTTTAAGCCCTCTGTAATGCGTCTTTATGACGAGGCAGAAACATCTTCTCTTATTAAAAAGATTGTCGGTGTGGAGCGCAAGGGCGCATTTATGAACATCGCTATCGAAGGCTGCAAGGAAATGGTTGAGGTAGAAGAAAAGATTCTGCTTTCCACCTTTGCAAAATACGGAGCAGAAGACCTTGGTTCTGAATACGGAGAAAAGTGGTGGAAGGAAAAGATTACCTTCTTCTATCCCGGTCATATGATGGACATTCCTCAGATGTTCGGTACTATGGATACTATTGCTCCTTACAATAAAATTGAAGAAATCTACTGGGCAATGAAGGAAGCTATCGAAACCAATTTCCCCCAGGCGAAATTCATTGCACACTTCTCCCATTGGTATGAGTGGGGTGCAATGGTATACGACCGCTTTATAGTTGAAGGCAAGGATGTTCCTCAGGACCCCGTAGAGGCTCTTCGTCTGCATCAGGCAATCTGGACCTGTGGAGTGCGTGCAGCTCTTGCCCACGGCGGTGTAGTAAACGACCATCACGGCGTAGGTATCAAGCTTGGCCGTCTTATGAAGGAGCAATATGGTCCCGCTATGCAGGTATTCGAAGGACTTAAAAAACAGTTAGACCCCAACGGAATTATGAATCCGTTTAAACTCGGTCTTTAATTTAAACGGGAGGTAAGTTATAATGATTATGTCAGAAAAATGCAAACAGCACGTTGATTCCTGCCGTTTTTGCTGGATGTGCCATCACATCTGCCCCATCGGTAATGCAACGGGTCAGGAAAGAAATACTGCAAGAGCAAGAGCTCTCGGAATTTCTCTTGTAAACCGTGAAGCTATAGACCTCAGTGAAATTATGGACAATATTTACGAATGTGCTACCTGCGGTGCCTGTGTTCACGACTGCGTTACAGGTTGGGATCCCGTGATGTTCACTAAAGAAACCCGACTTCAGGCCGCTCTTGAGGATAAACTTCCCGACTACATAAATAAGCTGTTAGATAATTATTTCGAAACCGGAAACGTATACGGAAAAACCGCTATTTGCGATAAACTATCTAATAAAATTGCTGAGCATAAGGATACTACCGATACTCTTCTTTTCCTTGGCACAGATGCACGCTATATGGCCTGCGAACAGGCCGCTTTGGCAATAAATGTTGTTGAAAAAACAGGAATTAAATTTTCACTTCTTGATAACGAGCCTGCGTCAGGTGCTCACATTGATTTCCTTATTGGTGCCGCAAATGAGACCAAAGAGGCAATGCAGTCTGCCGCCGACGTACTTAATAAATACAAAACGGTAATCGTATACTGTCCCGACGATGCAAAGGCTATTAAGCAGACGTACAAAGAATATGGCGTTGAGGTCACAGCAAAAGTTGTAACCTATACCGCGTTCCTTGCCGAAAAGGTTGCAGACGGAAGTCTTGTTTCTAAAAAATCCGATAAGCAGGTAGTTTATCAGGATCCGTATCAGCTTTCTCGTGACCTGGAGGAAACCGAAGAGGCAAGAACCGTAATTTCTGCTTTTGCTCTGCTTTCCGAGTTCCATCTTAATCGTACCGAAACTGTTTGGGCAGGTAATATTCTTATGGCGCAGTATATTCCCGACGTTATAGAAATGGTTGCCAAGCGCAGAATCTTTAACGCTACCTCCATCGGCGCTAAAGCTATAGTTACTGCCAATGTTTGTGAATATGTTGCATTAAAGTCGGTTGAACAAAACGAAGTAGAGATTCTGTCTCTGGAAGATATTATTTTAGGATAAGAGGAAATAGGATGTTAGTTAATTTACAAACCATAATCGGAATGGCAGAAAAAGGTAACTACTGTATACCTGCCTTTAACGTTTACAATATCGAAACCGTAATGGGTGTAATTGCCGCCGCTGAGGAGGAAAAGGCGCCTGTAATTATTCAGGTTTATCCTCGACTTTTCAACGAAGAGGTTGGCTATTATCTCAGCCCCGTAATTATTGCGGCAGCACAGAAGGCATCCGTGCCCGTTTGTTTTCACCTCGACCATGGCCCGTCCGAGCGGGAGGTTACCCGTGCACTGCGTTGGGGTGCTACCGGAATTATGCTCGACGGTTCTGTTCACCCCATTGATAAAAACATTGAAATGACCCGCCATATTGTAGAGACCTGCAATGCTATCGGTGTAGGTGTAGAGGGTGAAATCGGTCACGTAGGAAGCGTAAATGATGATGCTATGGACGAATTTACCAATCCTGAGGAGGCCGCCAGATTTGTTCGCGAAACAGGAGTAACCTGTCTGGCAGTTCTTATAGGAAATGCTCATGGCCACTATAAAAAAACTCCCAAATTGGATATTGAACGCGTTAAGGCTATTCGAGAAGCAACCGATGGTACACCTCTGGTTCTTCACGGCGGATCGGGTATTCCCGATGACCAGGTGAAGGCAGCAATCGCCGCAGGCGTACGTAAAATGAACATAGGTACAGACGTGTGCTGCGCTTTCGCTGACGGAACTCTTGAGACTTTAAATGACCCTGCACGTAGCATTGCGGTAGACATTTTTATGAAGAAGCCTATTGATACAGTCAAGAAAATGGCTATCGAAAAAATTAGACTTGTCGGAGCCGACGGAAAGGCGTTATAATATGTGTAAAATAGTAGGTATCGGTGCCTGCGTTATGGATACGCTGGTTACCGTCCCACACTATCCTAGGGAAGACACTAAACTCCGCGCAACAGCCACTAAAATTGCAGGAGGAGGTCCTACCGCTACCGGTCTGGTTGCGGCATCAAAACTTGGAGAAGAAACAGGATATATTGGAGTACTTTCCAATGATTCTGCAGGACAGTTCCTTCTCAGTGATTTTGTAAAATACGGTGTAGATGTTGACAATGTTCAGATGATTTGCGGGCATCGTGCATTTACTTCGGTTATTTGGCTCAGTGGGGATACAGCCAGTCGTACCTGTGTTTTCGATAAGGGAGATCTTCCACCGCTCAAACTTAATGACGAGCAGAAAGAGGCAATTTTAAGTGCTAAGGTACTGATGGTAGATGGCAACGAAATGGAAGCCGCCCTCGAAGCCGCAAAACTTGCAAGGGAAAACGGTGTAAAGGTTCTTTACGACTGCGGCGGACTTTATGACGGAGTAGAAAAGCTTCTATCCATAACCGATATTATGATTCCCAGTTTAGAATTCGCTCTGGGCCATACAGGTTGTAAAACAGCGCAAGACGCTGCAAAAAAGCTATTCGAAACCTATTCGCCGGAGTTTGTTGTAATTACAATGGGTAAAGACGGCGGAATACTGTACGACGGTAAAAGTATTACGCAATATCCCGTTTATACGGTTGAGGTTTTAGACTCTAACGGCTCGGGAGATGTTTTTCATGGTGCTTTTGCCGTAGGCATAGTAAAGGGATTTGATTCGCTTAAATGCTGTCATTTTTCAAGTGCTGTATCCGCACTAAAATGCACCGGCATCGGTGCCCGAGAAAGCGTACCGAACTTTGACACAGTTAAAAACTTTTTGAAGGAGAACGGATATGAACTTTAAAAAAACCTATCTTCCTAAAAATGGATATACACCCATCTGTAAAATAGGTGAGTGTTCCCTTAAAAAATTAGAGTTCGGTATAATCGAACTTGATGCAGGACAAAGCTTAGGCTTCTACACCGAGGATAAAGAAACTGCTTTTATTATGCTTGAGGGACATTGCGATGTTGAAGCATCGGGTAACAAATGGGAAAATATCGGAAACAGAATGAACGTTTTCGAAAATCGTAAGGCCGAAAGCTTCTATATGGGACGTGAGCAGGAGCTTACGATAACTGCCCTCGACCATATTAAAATTGCGGTTTGTGCTACACCTGTTTTGGAAAAGACCGACCCTCAGGTGCTTCGTGAAGAACACGTGGTGCTTAAACTTTTGGGTAAACCGCCTTTTGAAAGAGAAACCAGTTTTATTATCGACCAAAACTCTAATGCTAAGATTCTCACCATCGGAGAAGCCTATTGCACCGAAGGTAACTGGGCAGGTTTCCCGCCCCACAAGCACGACGAAAATAATATGCCTGTCGAGTGTATTGCAGAGGAAATCTATTACTTCCTTTTTGACCCCAAGCAGGGCTTTGCCGTTCAGTGTCTATATACCTCTGATGGTAGCATAGATGAAGCATACAGGGTTAAAAACGACGAACTTGTAGAATTTCCCGTTGGTTATCACACCACCGTTTCAACACCCGGTTATCAGACCTATTTTCTCTGGCTTATGGCAGGGGATTATCAGGGCTTTAACCGTAGTAGTGACCCTGATCACGCCTGGATTGAAAAATTATAATTAAAGCTAAGTAGAGATATGTCAAAGGCATATCTCTATACTGCTATATATGTGGAGGAAATTATGATTACTTTATCAAACAAAAACCTTACAGTTAAAATCAGCAAAATGGGCGCAGAGATTAAAAGCATCCTTTGCAAAGGAACTGAATATATGTGGAGCGGCGATCCTGCAATTTGGTCGGGTACGGCTCCCATAATGTTCCCAATTTGCGGTGGTCTTAAGGATGATAAATTTACCCATAACGGTAAAGAATACACCCTTACAAAACACGGTTTTGCCAAGCTTTCTCTTTTTGAGGTAGAGCAGGCAAGTGAAACCAAAGCGGTGCTGCTTCTTAAAAGCTGTGAGGAAACCCTTAAATCTTATCCTTTCGATTTTGAATTCAGAGTAATTTTTGAAATTTCGGACAACAGCCTTAAGGTGGATTATAAGGTCGATAACAAGGGTACGGGAACGATGTACTTTAACGTCGGTGCACATGAGGCATACACAACCCCTGAGGGCATTGAAGATTATGACATCGTTTTTGATACCGAACAGACACTCAGCGCTCATATGCTTTTTGGAAATCTTGTTTCAGAGAATACTTATCCAATTATAAAAGATACCAAGGTTATGCCGCTTTATGATAAATATTTCATAATAGATGCATTACCCTTTACCGATGTTTCCGCAGGTGCTGCAACCCTGCGCAACCGCAAAACAGGTAGAGCCATTCGCGTAGAGTTCCCCACACCCACAAACCTTGTGCTTTGGCACAAGCACGGAGCAGGATATATATGCATAGAGCCCTGGAATGGTATCCCGGATATGCCCGGCAGCAGTTATGATATTACAGAGAAAAAAGGAATAACCGCGCTTGGCGGTGGAGAATCGTATACATATTCTCATAAGATAACAGTAAATGATTGATATTAATCTTAAAAAATTACAAAAACTTAACCCTGATCTTACAATTTGTTCGGTTGACTCTCCGAATTTTAACGAATACGGTCGGATTATAAAATTAGATACAAAAGAAATAGTATCTGTAGCTGAAAATACTGAAATGCCCGAAAACGGAGCAAAATATGATGCTTCATTACAGAATTTCGAAAATCTCGAAATCGCAAAGTATATTCGAAGAGACTGTTTCGGGCAGATGGATATTCAGATGGGATATTGTCGTGGACATGCTAATTTTATGAACGCATGGGAGTGGCACACTTCAAGTGAAATTAATATTGCAGTTACAGACCTTGTACTTATTCTCGGCAAACTCTCGGATATTAAAGGCAATATAATAGATTCTTCAACAGCCAAAGCTTTTTTACTTAGAAAAGGAGAGTGTGTGGAGATTTATGCAACATCTTTGCATTTTTGTCCCTGCGAGGTATCGGAAGATGGTTTCGGTTGCGTTGTGGCGCTACCTAAAGGTACAAACACACCGCTTGATGAAGTCACCGAAGATAAACGGCTGACCCATAAAAACAAATGGCTTATTGCACATTTTGACAATAAAGCTATGATAGAAAATGGAAGAGTGCCGGGAATTAAAGGCGCAAACTTTGAAATTAAGTATTAGGTGATTAATTTGAAATATCTTTTAGGAATAGATTTCGGCGGAGGAGCATCCAAGGCTACTCTGATCGACCAAAATGGCAATATCATTGCGGAAAATACCGTAGAATATCCAACTCTATATCCCGAAAACGGTGCTTGCGAGCAAAATCCTTCAGATTGGATAGACGCACTTTGTCGTAATACAAAAGCAGTTCTTGTAAAAAGCGGAGTTTCTGCAAAGGATATACTTGCTGTAGCTATAGATTCTGCCACTCATACATCTTTGGTTTGTGATGAAAATTTTGAACCTCTCAGAAACGCCATGCATTGGACCGACACAAGAAGCCGCAGTCAAGCAGAGTCCTTAAGAAATGAGCTCGGTGAAGAAATATTTCAAAAAACATTCCATAAGCCCGATACTATTTGGACTCTGCCTCAGCTTGTATGGCTTAAAGAAAAGGAACCCGAACTGTTTAAGAAAATAGGTTATATTTTCTTTGAAAAGGATTATATCCGTTATTTTCTTACCAATGTATTTTGTACCGATTATATTGAAGCTCAGGGCAGCATGCTTTACGATTGCAATAATATGTGCTGGGATAATAATCTTTGCGCCATTGCAGGAATTAAGACGGATATGTTGCCGCCAATAAAAAATCCTACCGATATTATCGGAAGCGTGACCGCCGAAGCGTCCAAGGAGACGGGCCTTGCAGAAGGCACTCCCGTAATTTGCGGTACCACCGATACGGTTATGGAGGTTTTTGCCTCGGGTGCTGTTGAAATCGGAGACGTAACCGTAAAGCTTGCAACAGCAGGAAGAATATGTGTTATAACCGACAAACCTCATCCCGACAGACACCTTGTAAACTATTCCCATATTGCAGAAGGTCTTTGGTATCCCGGTACCGCCACCAAGGCGGCAGCATCATCATATCGCTGGTACAGAGATACCTTCGGCGGCGAATACAGTGAACTTGACGAAGGTGCAAAGAGTGTTTTTATCGGCGCTGACGGACTCTATTTTCATCCATATTTAAACGGTGAACTTACTCCCTATGCCGATCCCACCCTTTGCGGTAGCTTTGTAGGAGTTCGCTCCACCCATACAAAAGCTCATTTTTCAAGAGCGGTGCTTGAGGGAGTGTGCTTTTCACTTCTCGACAGTAAAAAATATCTGGACAGACTAAACATTCCTTACAACAGCGTTGCTACTGCAATCGGAGGCGGCACAAAGGGTAAACTTTGGCGACAGATTACTGCCGATATGCTGGGAATCACCTTAAGAACTACTGAAAGCAGCGATTCTTCGTTGGGCTCGGCAATGCTTGCAGGAATTGCTGTTGGAATATTTAGCGGTCCTAAAGACGCCGTGGAGCATTGTGTAAAAATCAAGGACGTAACCAAGCCTAATTTCGTAAATACCGAGACATACGCAAAACTGTTCGAAGAATACAAACAAATACACGACGCATTGGCGCCAATATACAACAAAAGATAATCATCGGAGTTAGTATGAGAATTATTGTTTGTGTCCGTCAAGGGCTCGACGGAGAAATAAGTCCCTTTGATGCATGCGCATACGAGGCGGCTTTACAACAAAAGAATGCAGAAATAATACTTCTGTCTATGGGTCCTGCATCGGTGGAAGATTTTTTGGTGCGCCTCACCCGACTTGGTGCATCCAAAGCAGTTCTTCTTACCGATAAAAAATTTGCCGGTGCTGATACCCTCGCAACGGCATATACCTTGTCTATGGCAATAAAAAAACTGGAGCCTGACCTTGTTTTCTGCGGCCGTCAGACCCTTGTGGGCGACACGGGGCAGGTGGGACCGATGATTGCTTCTATGCTTTCCTTCGGACTTATAACCAATGCTATGACCGTTTCCGCAGACGCTCAAGCTGTTCGCTGTACGACTCGAAGTGAAGGTGAATTAAGTAGTTCATATCCCGCAGTAGTAACTGTAGAGCGAATTAACAAACTGCGACTTCCATCGCTTCGCTCAAGAATCGCAGAATGTATAGTGTGGTCAGCAGAAGATATTAAGGCGGACAGCGCGCGTATAGGACTTGTCGGTTCTCCCACAAGAGTTCTTGAAACCTTCGAAAACAAAGAGGGAAAACGAAGGTGTGAATTTATAAGCCGAGATAGGCTAAATGGTATTATCGAAACCTTGCTTACCACCGACCAAAAACACAATACTGAAGATAGTGATGATGGCGTAAAATTGCCAACGGTGCTATGTGTAGGTCTCGAACCTCTTAAATACGCTAAAATGATATGCGATGATCCCGAGATAGTTTCGGTTTCTTCGGCGGAAGAAATTATATCTGTTATCGCTAATCGATATCCCGATGCAGTAATATTTGGAAGTGACGATAAAAGTAAAGCGTTGGCGGCCACCGTTTCGGCAAAACTCAGTCTTGGACTATGTGCCGATTGTACCCTTCTTAAAACCAACGGAAATAAGGTCACAATGTATCGTCCTGCTCTTTCCGGCAGTATTATTGCAAGAATAGAAAGCCTGACAAGACCCTGTCTTGCTACCGTTCGTACAACTACGTCAAATGTTTCCGATATTGTGGTTGCCGTTGGCTATGGAGCTAAGGATAAAATAGAAGCTGTAACCAAGTTTGCTGAAGGCTTAAATGCCGACCTGGCCGCTACTCGCAAGGTTGTTGATAACGATATTTTACCATATAGCTTTCAGGTGGGACTTACGGGCAGATCCGTATCACCGAAAATATATATAGCCATAGGAGTTTCAGGTGCCGTTCACCACATTGCGGGAATGCAACGTTCAGGTACGGTTATAGCAATAAATCCCGATAAAAACGCACCCATTTTTGATTATGCCGATTATGGTATTTTGGAAGAATTTAATTGACTTTAAAATCACCCTGTGAGATAATTATCATAGGGTGATTTTTTATGAGATTGATAGTTTGTCTCGACGATAAAAACGGAATATCCTTTGGTGAAAGACGTCAAAGCAGGGACAGAGTACAAGTTGAAAGAATGCTTAAAACCGTAGGAGAAGAAAAGCTTTATATAAGCGATTATTCTGCCCCGCTTTTTGGTGAAATACCGTCAAACGTTATCGTATGCAGCAGTCCTGTCGAGGAAGCAGGGGATAATTACTGCTTTATTGAGGCGGAAGGTGTTTTTGACGGTGATTTTGAAGAAATTATAATCTACCGTTGGAACAGGGTCTATCCGTCGGATGAAAAATTCAACTGTGATTTATTAAGGGATAAAAAATTGGTATCATCCACAGATTTTAAAGGTAATTCTCACGAAAAAATTACCGAGGAGATATATAGATGACACGTTTAAAATTTATAAGAATTACTCTGGCAATAGTTTTCTTGCTTACAGTTTGTGTTACGGGCTGTAATAAACCCGCAACAGACAATTCAAACTCGGGCAGTAGTAACGTTAGCAACAACACCTCTGTGCCAACCGAAAACAACGATGCAATGCCCAAATATTCGGGAGAACCTTTTGTTAAGCTGAATAACAATACTCCTGTTTTCGGTGACGAAATTTCTCCCGAATCCTTCGAAAAATATTCCGAGTTGGATGACTTAGGCAGATGCGGTGTGGCAGAGGCCTGCGTAGGAATTGATATTATGCCTACCGAGGATAGGGGAGCTATTGGTCAGGTAAAGCCTGTTGGTTGGCATACTGTAAAGTACGACGTGGTTGACGGAAAGTATCTTTATAACCGTTGCCATCTTATCGGCTTTCAGCTTACAGGTGAAAACGCAAATACCAAAAATCTGATAACCGGAACACGGTATTTTAACGTTGACGGTATGTTACCCTTCGAAAATATGGTGGCCGACTACGTAAAGGAAACTGAAAATCACGTTATGTACCGCGTTACCCCGGTATATGAGGGTGACAATCTTATTGCAGACGGTGTGCAAATCGAGGCCTATTCGGTCGAAGATAAGGGCGAAGGAATTTGCTTTAATGTGTTTGTTTACAATATTCAGCCCGGAATAGTGATTGATTACGCTACCGGCGAAAGTCGTCTGGAAGGAGAAAACTCCAAGGACAATAGCAGTTCTCAGCAGTCTTCCTCTCAGGGAGAAAAGTATATTCTAAATACTAAATCCAAGAAGATTCACACACCAAATTGTGGTTACGTGCAGGATATAAATGCCGAGAACAAAAGTGAATACCAAGGAAATATCGATAACTTAGTTGACCAAGGATATACTTCCTGTAAAAAATGCAATCCATAATTATTAAAGGACGGTTTTGCCGTCCTTTTCCTTTATCGATATATCTATCAACAGAATTTTTTGTAAAATAGTTGTTGAATTAAATGTGATGAAAATATATAATCTAATTGGTGATTTGTGTGATTACTTTAACTAAACTTGCAAAACTTGCAAACGTTTCGGTTTCAACAGCCTCGAAGGCCTTTTCGGGCAGCCGTGAGGTAAACGACGAAACACGAGACCATATATTCAGGGTTGCAAAAGAACACGAGTGCTTTAAAAAGTTTTATAACGTTAAATACCCCAAACTTGTTATAGCGGTTATTGCGCCCGAATTCAGAAGTATGTATTATATTCGCCATCTGTCGGTGTTGCAAAACTGTCTGGATGCGGAGAACTGCGAAATTTGCGTTTCGACTACAGATTTTTCGCCTGAGCGCGAGAAGGAACTCATCGAATACTATTACAGACATTCAAACGTAGATGGTATCATTATAGTAGGCTCCGTTTCCGAATTTATCGACCAATACGAGATACCGATCGTTCTTGTTAACAGCGCGCAAGAGGACGCAAACTGTCTTAAAATTGATTCTAACAGCTTAAATTTTGCTTTAATGCAGGTTGCAGATTATTTGAATAAAAAGAACGTCACGTCGGTTGGATTCATTGGTGAAAAGCTCACTAACAGAAAACTTGCTACTATGAAGGAGTGTCTTGCAGACAGAAATATTGTTTTGGAAGAAAGTTTTGTCAGTATTTCTGACGGCCGATTCGAAGAGGGCGGCTATCAGGCAATGGAAAAAATGTTTCTTGAAAACAAACTGCCCAGAGCACTTATCTGCGCCTATGACCATATGGCAATAGGTGCAACAAGATGTATTTACGATCACGGGCTTTGTGTACCGAATGATATTGCAGTTTTGGGAATGGATGATATACCCGAGGCAAAGTTTTTAAATCCGCCCCTTGCATCGGTCTCAACTCCGATTGAGAATATGTGCAAATTGGCAGCTGAAACGGTAGTAAAAAGAATTAAGGGCGAAGAGATTTCCTGCAGTAGCGCAGGAGATTGCGAGTTTATTCTGCGCCGTTCGTTTGAATTTTAGAGAAGATTTGTTTATTATAAAGAATATATCAGACCGTAGCACTCGTATGCAAATACTTTTTGCACTTCTTATGGGGCTTCGAAAAAGTGAAATAAACGGTTTGAAATATAGTGACGTGGATTTCGTTCATCAGACACTTCACGTT